>CBFGRG010000260.1:0-5295 GCA_965651105.1 uncultured bacterium
ACCTCGTGCAGGATGCCATTTCGTGGCCGCTCGCGATCCTCACCGGCGTGCCGGAGATGATCGGCGTCTGGATCGGGTGGCGCATCGCTCACGAAGTGCCGGCCCGACCCCTAAAGTGGCTGCTCGCCGGCACGCTCATCATTCTCGGTCCAGTGCTGCTTGTTACGCGGTAACACCTTCCTGATCGACAGACCTCTTCATCGGAAACCCGAGTAATCACGGCGAGCTTCGCCCCGTCGTGCTACCCGTGCAGCGACCCACGATGGACAGCCGCCACAGGGGCGGAGCTACGAGGCGTTCATTCGGATTCAGTTCAAGATGCCAACCTCGGAACGTATCGCCACACCGGGCCGAGGCGGTACGTATTTCGTGCACGATCCAGAAATCGCACAGTCTGCGGATGTGGTTCTCGCGACCCGATGCGATGATCCAGGCGGGATCGAAACTCCGTCGTCCGCGTCACCGACCAATGGACAAGGCGCCCATGCGCCCCACTGGTCCACCTGCGAGGTCGTCATGAACACCTTCCCGATTCGCGGCATTATCGTCTGTATTGCCTTGGCGACAGCCATGTCGATGTCCGCCTCTCCTGCCTTCGCTGCGCCGGCGAGCGGCGATGATGAGGAGAATCCCGTTCACCGCTACAACGCGACACTGGCGAGCACGCTCTTCCGCTCCGTGTTCAACGGTGGGGATACCGGTGCGGTCGACGTCCTGATCGCGCCAAACGCCGAGATCCACACGCCGTACGGCGAGTTCAACGGTCCCGATGGTTTGGAGGACTATCTCGATCTCACGCGTCGCGATTATCCGGATGCCTGGTTCGACATCACGTCGATCGACGTCTACGGAGGCACGGTCGTGATCGGTTGGACGATGAGTGCCTCGCGCTTCCTGATCAACGAGGCCGCGGGATCGCTCAACGTGCAGGTCGCAATCCCCGGCGAGACGACGATCATCGTTGCCGACGGACAGATCGCCGAGCTGGACCAGTCTCGGCAGGAGGCAGCCACCACCACGAATCTCGGGTCATAGACAACGCCTGTCGACATATCGATCACAGGGACCGTCCGGGAACCATTTTCGATCCCGGGGAGATCTGATCGGGCCACTCTGGCGTACCCCGTCAGCGGTTCGACCATCCACCCGCAAGGTGGGTCGTGGTCGCGACCCGCGAAAGGACTGAACCATGAACATTACGCAGGCGCGTCGATTCATCGTCGCAACCATCATCCTCGTCACCCTGTCCGCCGCAGTCGCGCCAGGTCAGATCGCGAGCGGCCAGGCATCGCGTGCTGAAACCGACGCAGCGGACGGCGCCGTCGTCAAACTGATCCACGAGCTGTTCTCCGAAGTGATGGAAAGTCAGAAAGACGTCGCCGCCGAGCAGCTCGTCGCCGACGGGGCGATCATTCACACCCAGCGCGGCGACTTCACCGGACCGGATGGCCTGCTGGCGTACGTCGACAGCATCCATCGCCTCTATCCGGACGCATCGTTCGAAGTGACAGCGATCGACATCAACGGCGACACGATCGTGGTCCAGTGGACAATGACCGCCACACGTTTCCATCTCGACCAAACCCACGGCCCGAGCATCATGCGGGAATCGAGTCCCGGCGAGACGACAATCACCGTCACCGACGGACAGGTGGCCGAGCTGAACCATGTGCAGCAGACCACGGCCCAGGCGAGTTCCGATGATGTCGCCGTCTCGTACGGTCCGCTGGAATAGCCTGAAGGCGAACAGGTCAGGCGTGCAT
Source organism: uncultured bacterium (assembly GCA_965651105.1). Classification (GTDB taxonomy): domain Bacteria; phylum Chloroflexota; class Chloroflexia; order Thermomicrobiales; family UBA6265; genus JACCVC01. The sequence continues at coordinate 1,764 of CBFGRG010000260.1, forward strand.
GTCCGGGATCAATCCACGATTCCGGGCGTGCGATCCATGATCGATGTTGCGACCGCCTTCAGGCGGGGCAGGTAGGCGAGAACCTCGTCGCCCCGCCGTTGGAGATCGTCGAAGGTCTCGATGCCGAGCGCCGCGACCGTCGCCCTGAAGCCCGGCTCGAACCGCTCTCGCAGCTCCGGAGCATCGTTATGGAAGACGATCATGCACCGGCACCAGGTGGCGACAATCCAGAACACCGCCTCGCGGTGGTCGCCGGCATCGATCAGCTCACGGCTGCCGCCAATCGCGATCGGCCGCGCAACCTGACTCAGGTCGTTGGCGAAAAAGACCGGCGTGCGGATGACCTCGCCAGCCACATCGAACGCTTCGGACAACGCATCGAGGTGTCGCGTCGCCTCCGCCGCAGTCCAGTCTCGACACCCGAGCAGCTCCAGCAGCTCGGGATAGACCTCGGGCATCCCAACATCGTCGAGGAGATCCCGAGTGGCGAGATACCGCTTGCGCACGGTCGGGTTGCGCAGCCCGGCGACGAGCAGCACATGCGTCGTGATGCCGGTGCCGAACAGCCACGCCATCACGTTGTCCGGGAAGGTGCGGTCGGGACTCAGCGATCCGAGGTTTCGTTCGAGCCGAGCCGTCGCGCTGGCAACCCGGCGCTCGACCGAGGCCCGGGTGGCGAACGCCGACCGGACGCGATCGGTGATCGCCGCCAACGCGCCGGAAGGATCGTCGAGCAGCTCCGGGCTGCGAAACGTCGGCGCCAGGCTGTGGTTGGCGAGGAGGGCGTCGATATCGCGAATTTCGTCCCGACCGACGAACGAAACGTCCAGCAGCACACCCTCGCGAACGATCTTCCCGAGCGGCGGCTGCGCGGCCGGATCGTCGACGACGACCACGATGTCGAGATCCGAAGATGCCGCCAGCTCGGCGTCATCCGGCATCGTCAGGATCGATCCGTGCCAAAGCGCGCCACGATACCCCGGCAAACGGACCGCTTCGCTCGAAACCCATGCTCTCGCGACTGCTCGTGCGTGGTTCGCGTTCATCGGACCTCCAGCGTCAAGAAGTGTGATTCGGGAGAAAAATACGTGAATCTACCGATGTGTCAGGCGGTCTCGAACCCTATGATGAATCCGGGAACTGACGATCACAACCTGGGCCACCGCGTCGAGCTGTCCTGGCGCACCTGCCTCGCGGAAGCGAACACCCCTGCGACCCCTGGAAGGAGGGCGCGCATGTTCACGCACATCACTCGAGCCCTGTCCGTCACTCGCACGCCGCTTGCCCGACCGGTCGTCACAGTCGCGCTGCCCATCATCCTGCTGGCGGGGTCATCGGGTGCGCAAGCGCAGTCGCTCAACGCCACTCACGCGCCAGGCGGGTTCCTGCACACCACGATCGCGCAAATCGACTCACATCAAACCGAAATCGTTTCACGCTCGGTGGGTTTGATGGACGGCGCGCAGCAGTGACCCTCAGCTCACCACGGGCTCGCGCTCGCCGCGGCTGAACCACGGGTTCATCATGATACCGAACTGGCGCACCATCCGGTCGAACCGCGCGCGGGTGATCGGCAGGCCCTGCGGCGGCTCGTGACCGTTGAGCACCCAGTCGAAGTCGCGTTCCGACAGGCGCCTCAATGAATCCGACCACGCCCGTGCCGCCTCGAACCAGGCCTCGATCGACGCGCCCTCCAGGCTCCGCATTGCGCCACCGACCGTGTCACCGGCGAACAGCACGTTGCGGGCGTCGATCTTCCCCAGCAGGCAGACAGATCCCTCGGTGTGCCCCGGTGTCGAGCTGACCTCCAGGGAGGTGTCGCCGACCGGGACGATATCGCCGGGGTCGAATGGCAACAGACACCGGTCATCGAGCTGAATGTAGGGACGGCCGTAGACATAGCTCGCGGTCCGGTACGCATCCGCCTCGCGCACCACCGGCAGGTCGGCGCGATGAATCCGAAGGCAGAGCTCCGGATTCAGGTGCTGCAAGCCATGAAACCCCTGGATGTGATCGTAATCGGCGTGGGTCGCCACGACCTGGCCGATATCGCTCGGCGAGAGACCGAGCTGGGCGAGATTGGAGACGATCGACGCGACCGCGTTGTCACTGCCGCAGTCGATCAGCGTGGGCCGTTCCCCGGTTACGAGATACACATTGCCGCTGTCGACATGAGGAAACTCCGCGAAGACAACATAAAGGTGCTCCGAGAGCTGATACGGCCGATCCAGGACAGACATACCCGAGGAAATCCTTACGCGCCAAGACTTGGTTGCACTTTCGCTGATCCACACATCGCCATCATAATCACCGCTTCTCGCCATGTAAAGACAGGCGGTTCTCGAATGCGTATCGCCGAATCACCAGCAATGCAGGTCGAATCCGACACCGGCCCGTCGCGAGGCTGCCTCATCTGTATCGGTTCGAAGGCCCAACCCGAGGGATCTCCGCCAGTCAACACTCTGTGCATCCATCTCACTTATGACGAATACGCATTTCATACGATGCGGCAAATTCGCCAATTCGCGATGATGGCATTGGGTCACCGGTGATCGCACTGCCGGCTACGCAAGCCAGAAGGGAGCGTCGCAATGTCTTTCCGACGAATCAAAGCGCGTACACCGTTGCGTCGTGCCACGCTTGTCGTCGCGATGCTCTTTACCGGTACCGGCGCGGTTGCGGCGATGGATGCGACCGGTCCCGAATCCACGGCCGCGGTGGCTCGCATTCTCCCCAGCGATCGCTCGATCGCGCTGATTGAAAGCCTCGAACCTGCAAACGGCGACGTGAGCTTTGTCGTGACACTGCCCGATCACGAGGCGTCCGGCCCCAGGGTCGTGTACGAGCGCCTCAACATCTGCATCCCTTGCGAAGAGCTGGCCTGAGCTGCCCGCCTCGACGGCATTCAGGTGGCAGCCCCCTACGCAATCCATGCAACGACGTCGACCCCTTCAGGAATCAAGTATCTAGCGGATGTGCTGTCTCCGTGCTCGGCGCAGGATATCGACATCGACGCCGAGTGCCTTCGCGGATCGCCGGCGACGATGGGCGAGCGGCGCGGCCACCCGCTCGCCACAGATCGATCACCTGGCGCCACCGGCCGAGTTGTCGAGCGCACTTGGCGGGTTGACGTTCCTGAACGGAGGTACGTGATGAAATTGCACAAGAGATTCCGCGCAATCCTGGCCATCACCGTGATATTCGCTACCGCACTCGTCTCCGCGATGAGTGCTGGATACACCGCTTCTGTCGCGCAGGAGTCGCTTCCCGAAAGCTGCGCAGTCCAGCAGCGAGCTCCGAACAGCGCTCATGCGACTGGTGGGCTCTGCCCGACGGAAAGCGCATCGGCACAAGCCCAGGCCGAAGCAGCCGGCTGGCCGGATTTCGACCCGAGCGACATGACACAGGAGATCGCCCAGGCTGAAGCGCAGCGGGAAGCGGCGGCGTGGCCAGACTTCGACCCAACCGACATGACGCAGGAAATTGCCCAGGCTGAGGCGCAGCGGGAAGCAGCTGCATGGCCGAACTTCGA
>CBFGRG010000261.1:0-5287 GCA_965651105.1 uncultured bacterium
TCTTCCTCAAACGATCCGAACCACGCATGAGGCGACGGTGCCGCCCGCATTTCCAGAGGGTAAACGAAAACGTCCCCAGCCGGTTGGAACCGGCCGGGGGCGGATAGCGACCAGGAGGCCGCCGTTCGGGAACCTAGCCCTCGAGCTGCGAGATCGCCTCGAGCACCGGCTCCTTCTCCTCATCGAGAATCTGCTTGACCTCGTCCCAGGCGTCCTGCGCCGGGGTGTTGTTCACGAGGATCTGCTCCCAACCGCGTCCGAGAATCTGGTCGCCGTTCGGGATGAAGACGCGCGCGGTGTCCTGCGGCTCGGTCAGCGGCAGCTGCTCGATCGCCACCCGGTTGTTTGGGTTCTCGTCGAGGAACGCCTGGTAGTCGTCGCTCTCGATAGCCGAGGTGCGGACGGGCATGTAGCCGGTCGTCTGCGACCAGTAGGTGGCGTTCTCGGTGTTGGTGCAGAAGGTGATGAAGTCCATCGCCGCCTGCTGGTTCTCTTCCGACACGTCCGACATGATCGAGAGGCCGGAACCGCCGGTGCAGCATCCGAACTGCAGCTCCTCGGGCAGGAAGGCGGTCCCGACATTGAACGAGGCTGACGCGGTGATGTTGCCGAGCGAACCAGTCGACTGCATGGTCGAGACAAAGCCGCCGGTCTGGAAGTCGGTGGCCGGCTCCGTCACGGCCGCCGCGTTGCCGCTCTCGACGAACTCGCGCATGAACTCACCCGTGTTCACGCAGCCTTCTTCGGCGACGAGAATGTTGAAGTCCTCGTCCGAGTAGCGCCCCTCGAACGCCCACACCGGGCCATGCAGCACCCACGCGCCGTAGGAGGCGGCGTTGCCGAAGGCGAAGGCGCCGGTCATGTCGGGATTGGCGGCGATAAGGTCCGGCGCGGCGGCAACCAGGTCGGACCACGTGCCGAACACGCTCTCATCCACACCAGCGGCCTCGACCGCGTCCCGGTTGAAGTAGAGCAGCGGCGTCGAGCGCGCGAACGGGACGCCGTACTGGCCGCCGTTGCGCTGGTAGTCGGCGTAGAGCGACGCGACGTAGTCGTCCGGCGTGTCGACCATGCCGGTGAGATCGAGGATCGACTGCGACAGGTAGAACCGGAACCACCAGACGTCGGAGAGGACCGCGACATCAGGGATGTCGCCGGTCTGCAGGCCGGTGATCAGCGCCTGGGCGATCGCCTCGTAGTTCTCGTACGTCTGGGCCGTGACCGTGACGCCATTGCCCTGGGCGTTGTAGTCCTCAACGAGCTTCGCCTGGGCTTCGCCATTGACGCCGCTGCCGAACGACGTCCAGAGCGTGATCTCGACGTCGGAGCCGGTGTCCTGGATGACCGCCGGGGCACCGAACGCCTTGCTGGACGAGCCGAGCACAGTCGCGCCGGCGGCCGCGCCAGCGGCACCCTTCAACAGTGAGCGTCTCGTGATGTCCTTCGCCATGATGAATCGATCCTCCTCGAACGAATCATGCGTGAGTACCAATGGGACGCCACACCGGCATCCCGTCTACTCCATGGTTGGGTGGCGGCGGGGGCACCGGGCAATCCGACCCGGGACCGCGACGCGCGCCCGCACAAGTGTATCGGCTCGTGTGTGCGTCATTCTCGCCGCATCGTGAACTTCCTGTCAAATTTCAGCCCTTCGTCGCGCCGGCAGTGAGTCCGTCGATGATGAAGCGCTGCCCGAACGCGTAGATCACAAGCAGCGGCAGGATCACGAAGGTCGTGCCGGCCATGATCACGCCCCAGTTGTTGTTGCCCTCGGCGTCGAACAGGAAGCGGACACCAACGGTGATCGGGCGCATCTCGTTGGTGCGCGTGATCACCAGGGGCCACAGGTAATCGTTCCACTTGTTGACCATCGAGATCATGGCGAAGGTGACGACGATCGGTTTCGCCATCGGCAGGACGATGCTGAACATGGTGCGCAGGTGCCCCGCCCCATCGACCTTGGCGGCGTCCAGCACGTCCTTCGGCAATTGCATGAAGCCTTGTCGCATGAGGAAGGTGCCGAAGGCGGTCGCGGCGCCGGGCAGGATCATCGCCTGGTAGGTATTGACCCAGCTCTCTTCCAGGTCGAACCAGTCACGCACGGTGTTCCCGAAAAAGAGGAAGTTCGGCACGATGACCACTTCCGGCGGCACCATCAGCGCGGCGAGCACGCCGAGGAAGAGCCAGTTCTTGTACGGGAACCGCAGGAACGCGAACGCATAGGCGCACAGGACGCCGCAGATAAGCTGCGCACCGGCCCCGAAGACCGTGATGATGATCGAGTTGAGATAGAACCGCGCGAAGGGGACGCTCGTCCACGCCTCCTCGTAGTTGCTCCATTTCGGCACTCGCGGAAACCACTGGGGCGGGAAGGTATTGATCTCCCGCAAGTCCTTGAGGGAGCTGGAGAGCATCCAAAAGAGCGGCAGGCCGATGATCAGGGTCACCAGGATCAGCGCCAGGTATCCGAGGGCCTTGCCGCCGATCTGGCGGTGATTGGAGGTGAGGCTAGGCATCGTAATTGACCTTCCGCTCCGAGAAGTACATCTGGATGGCCGTCACGATCAGCATCGCGATGAAGAGAATCACGGCGGCGGCCGCGGCACGCTCGTAGTTGGCGGCTTCGAAGGCCTGCTCGTACACGTAGTAGACAAGCGTGGTGGTGGCGTGCGCCGGACCACCCCTCGTCATCACCTGCTGGATATCGAAGGCCTGGAAGGTCGCCAGCACCGAAGTCACCATCAGGAAGAACGAGATCGGAGACAGCATCGGCAACGTGACGGATTTGAATCGCCACCACGCGCCGGCACCGTCGACCTTGGCCGCATCGTAGAGATCCCTGGGGATGGCTTGCAGGCCCGCGAGGAAGATCACGGTGGCGAAGCCGAGGTTTTTCCAGACATACACGATGATGATCGCCGGCATCGCCCATTCCGGCCGGTCAAGCCAGTGCGGCGAGCCGATCCCGAACCAGCTCAGGATTTGCGCGAGCAGGCCGAAGCGCGGATCGAAGATGTAGGCCCAGACGATGCCGATCGCGGCGCCCGAGAGCAGGTACGGAGCGAAGACGAGCGTGCGAACCCCGTTCCGGCCCCTTAGCCGTTCATTAAGCAGCAGCGCAGTCAGCAGGCCAAGACCCAGCGTGAGCACAACGCAGGAAACGATGAAGATTACGGTGTTCTGGACGACATACCGGAACGTACCGTTGCCGAACAGCCACTGGTAGTTTTCCCAACCGACGAATTCCTGCCCGCCGCTGAACGACAGCAGGTCGGTCTTCATGAAGCTCAGTCTGAGGTTCTTCCACAGCGGCCAGTACGTGAACATCGCCAGGAAGAAGAAGTTCGGGAGGATGAACAGGAGAAAGAGAAACCACTCCTTGCCCAACAACCCACCCGCTCGACGCTTCGGTGTGATGAATATCTCGTCGCGGTATTTCGATTGCTCCAGCGACGCCGGCGCCGTCTCGGTCTTGGTCGCCATGCAGGACCCTCGTGTCAGCTTCGTGATGGCGCGGGAAGCCAATCGACCGCACTGTCGAACGTGCCGCGCACCCCGCTCTCACGTCATCAGTCGCTCGTGACGCATGCCGGTCGAAGTCTAGTCCATCGAGCTCTTTGATCGGCGGTCAGACTGTTAACATTCTACTGGCATATCAAACGGACTGGCCACCCGAGGCCACCCGCGCACGGTCAGGCGGGCACGCGCCGGACGGTCACGCGGCGCTCGTCCGCGCTCAGGTAGTCGATCTGGACGAGGGTGAAACGCTCCGGCAGCCAGTCGCCGGCTCGCTCGGGCCACTCCACCACCGTGACCCCACGTGCCGGGGCGATCATCTCCTCCCAGCCGATGTCACCGAGCTCCTCCGGATCGTCGAGCCGGTAAAGATCGAGATGATAGAGGGTGACGTCCTCACCGGTCGCGAGTGTTGCCGGGTGCTCGGTCACGAGCGTGAAGGTCGGGCTCTGGATCAGGCCGTCGACCCCCAGTCCCGCGGCGATGCCCTGCGTCAGGGTGGTCTTGCCGGCGCCGAGATCGCCGTGCAGCAGCACAACATCGCCGGCGCGCAACGTACCCCCGATCTCGCGGCCCAGCTCGCGCATCGCCTCCGCTCCGGAGATCACCACCGGACTACTCACCATCGGTGTCGTCTCCAGGAGTCGCAGGGAAGGCCACCAGCGCGCCACGGACCGACACCCAGACGCCATCGCCGGGGCGAATGCCGCTGTAGGCGCCGAGCCTGGCCACGATCTCGTCGCCGTTGTCGATCCTGACGGACAACAACTGATCGTGCCCGAAGTACTCCCGGCTCAGCACCTTGCCATGGACACCGCCCGACTCGGGGCGTATCCGGTCGAGCCGCACATGTTCCGGCCGCAGGAGCACATCGACGGTGCCGCTCGCCTCATGGGCAAGCGGAATGGCGCCAAGCACGGTGTCTGCGGTGCGGTCCTGCGCGGTCGCCCGAAGGAACTGGGCATCACCGATGAACTCGGCCACGAAGCGAGTCGCCGGGCGGTGATACAGCTCCTCCGGGGCTCCCACCTGCTCGACTCGGCCCTGATTCATCACGACGATACGATCGGCGAGCGAGAGCGCCTCCTCCTGGTCGTGGGTGACGAGGATCGCGGTCGTGCCGGCCTCAGCCAGGATCTCGCGGACATCGCGGCGGACGCTGACGCGCAGCTTTTGGTCGAGGTTGGAAAACGGTTCGTCGAGCATCACGAGGTCGGGCGCCGGGGCAAGCGCGCGCGCCAGCGCGACACGCTGCTGCTGGCCGCCGGATAGCTCGGAGGGGGCACGGTCGCGCATCTGCCGCAGCCCGACAAGGTCGAGCACGTCGTCGACACGCCTGGCGCTCGCCTTGCCGCGCGGAAGTCCGTAGGAGACGTTCCTGCCGACCGACATGTGCGGGAAGAGCGCGTAGTCCTGGAACACCATCCCGACCCGCCGGCGCTCGGGAGGCACGAATGTGGCCCCGTCGGCGACCACCGTGCCAGCGATGGCGATGCATCCGGAATCCTGCGTGTCGAGCCCGGCGATCATGCGCAACGTGGTGGTTTTGCCGCAGCCGCTCGGTCCCAGCAGGGCGACCAGCTCGCCCTGCCGCGCCTCGAAGGAGAGGTCGTCAACGACGGTCAGGTGACCAAAGGCGCGCGTCAACCCCGACACCATCAGCGCAGGCGGAGTGTCCGGCGGCTGTGAGTTGGTCGAGGCGGAAGGCATGGCGCTCCTGGAGCACGTGGGATCAGGCCCGCGCGGGCTGCGGATTCGGCGGAAGTGTACC
>CBFGRG010000262.1:0-5285 GCA_965651105.1 uncultured bacterium
CTATGAGGTCAGGTCCTGATCAGGTATCTCGGATCGCTGGAAGCCGCTTAGCCCAGCGCCGCCGGAGCGAAGCATCCGGCTCGGGATGGCATTGGGGCGAATCCGGAAATTGAACTTGGTGCGCACCGACTCGTAGAAGCTGATGGTGCCGACCTTCGCGAGCTGGAACGTATGCTCGCCGCGCTCGACCGTGATCACATCACCCTGCCGCAACTCGGTGCCGGGACGCCCGTCGAGGATCAGCGAGGCCGGGTGCTCGTTGGTGATGACCAGCTCGATGCTGGTTTCTTCGGACACCACCAGCGGGGTGCGAATCGGTGAGTGGCAGGAGATCGGCACCAGCGCGAACCCCTTGACCCCCGCCGTCAGGATCGGCCCGCCGGCCGCCATGCAGTACGCAGTGGACCCTCGCGCGGTCGACACGATCATGCCGTCGCCGGGGTACATGTTGACGAAATCGCCGTCCAGATACAGCTCGACTTCGACCATCCGATGCCCGCTGCGCACGACGAGGTCGTTGATCGCCCAGCCTTCGTCATGGTCCTCGTCGCCGCGCCACAGGGTCGCCTTGAGGGTCGAGCTGGTCTCGACCGCGACCTTGCCCGAAACAAGCGCGTCGAGCGCCTCGCGCCAATGTTGCTGCTCGACCAGCGTGAGAAAGCCGACCTGGCCGAAGTTGATGCCAAGGAGTGGCGTGTCCGGGTAGGCGTTGGCGGCGCGCATCATCAGTCCATCGCCGCCGAGGACAACGATGGCCGATACGCCCTCGTGGCCGTTCGCGTCCAGCTCCTGTTCGCTCACGGCGTCGATGCCGCGCTCCTCGAGCCACTCGGCGATCTCCGGAGCGAGCGCGTTCGCCTCCGGCTTGCTGATGGCGGCGATGATGCCGATTTTCCCTGTCACAGTGTGTTCCCTTACGACGGCTCGGATTTTGCCCACGGTGGGGTGAGATAGGTCGATTGGTCGGAATCGGCGGCGAAGCGGTACAGCTCGGCCGGCCGGTGGCTGCCCTCGCGCTGAAACCTGCCCGTGCCCTCAAGCATGCGCGACGCAATCATGCGGCGGCGGAAGTTGCGCTTGTCCAGCGATCGGCCGAGCACCTGCTCGTACACGCCCTGCAGATTCGTCAGGGTGAACTCGGGCGGCATCAGGTGCAGCGCGATGTTGGTATAGCCGAGCTTCGCGCGCACGCGGATCATCGCATAACCCAGCAGCATCCGGTCGGTTTCGCGGCGAAGATCGACCCGTTCGGGATCCTCCCAGACGAGATTTTCCTGCGGGCGATCGGTGTCGGGCGGCACGATCACGAGGTAACTGACGATGATCCGCCAGGGATCCCGCCGCTCGATGCTGATCGTATACAGCTGTTCCATGTATGCGGGTGGATTGCCGGTCACATCCTGCATCAGGCGCTCGGCTGCGGCATCGAGTGGTTCGCGGATATCGGGCGGTCCCGAAGGCAGCGTGACGGTGCCATCCGGCGACCGGAGGGTGCCGATGCAGAACACGCCCTTGCGAATCTGGAATGGAACGATCGTCACCGTCAGGCGCGGTTCCACGTTGCATCCCTCCCCAGCGACAGCCTGCTTCCGGCGCGATCACCCGGCCGGTCCGTACGATGCAAAGGGTAATACGAACTGATGCGTGCGGCGGTGACCCGATCCGGTGGCAGCGATTGCCACGGACGCTTTAGACTATGGGTGCCTGATGGCGGATGGTGAAATGGTATCACAAGGGCCTTTGGAGCCTTTATTCCAGGTTCGAATCCTGGTCCGCCAGCCGATCAGCAGCAGGCCCGACACCTGGCGAGCCTCGCCGGTGGTCCACACGCCGTGCGCCTGAGCCGGGCTCCGATCGATCACGCGCACTTCCGCGGAAAACGCCATACATGTCAGCACAACCTCAAGAAACGCCCGAGCCGGCAGCCGCGCGACCCGATGTTGTCGTGGCCGTGTTGGCGGCCGGTCATGGATCGCGTATGCGCTCGGCGACGCCCAAACACCTGCATCGCGTCGCCGGCGTACCGATCGTAGAGCGCGTCATCCGGGCCGGGACCGGCGCGGGTGCGGGGCGCACCCTCGTGATGGTCGGATCGAATCTCGCCGATCTCGAGGACCACATCGGCACCGGCGATTTCGAGCTTGTGGTTCAGGGACCACCGAAGGGGACCGCCGATTCGGTCCGGCAGGCGCTCGATCGCGCCCCCGAGGCACGCTGGATGGTGTCGCTGCTGGGGGACAACCCGCTGCTCACACCGGAGATTGTGCGTTCGCTGCTGCAGCGCGCCGAGGAGACGGGCAGCAAGGTGACGCTGTTGACCTGCGTGGTGCCCGATGCCGCGTCCTACGGTCGCATCGACCGGGATGGGGAGAACCGGGTCCGGCGCATCGTCGAGCGCAAGAACGACGATGCTTCGTGCCGTCAGGGGCCCACCGAGATCAACAGCGGCGTCATGGTGCTCGATGCCGAATGGGCCCGCCGTGAGCTGGCGTCGCTGGCGGTGGACGAGACCACCGGCGAGTTCCTCCTGACCGACCTCGTCGAGATCGCGGTCGGTCAGGCGTCGGATGGCGATGGCTGGCCGGTCGGCACGCACGTCGCCGACGAATCGGTATCGCTTGGGGTGAACGATCGCGCCGAGCTGGCCGCCGCGGACACGCGGGCGCGGGCGAGGAAGAAGGCCCAGCTGATGGAGGCTGGCGTCACCTTCATCGGTCCGGACACGGTGTTCATCGATGAGGACGTCGAGATCGGGGCGGACACGATCGTCCACCCGCATTCGATCCTGCGGGGCCGAACGACGATCGGGACCGGCTGCGAGATCGGTCCGTCGGCGATGCTTGCAGATGCACGCGTCGGCAACGGTGTGACGATCACCCAGTCGACCGTCACCGATTCGGAGATCGGCGATCGAAGCGATGTCGGGCCGTACGCGCACCTGCGCACGGGTTGCCGCGTCGGTGCCGGGGTCCACGTCGGCAGCTACGTCGAAATGAAGAACGCGTACCTGGCCGACGGTGCCAAGTGCGGTCACGTGTCCTATCTGGGCGATGTCTCGGTCGGAACCGAGTCGAATATCGGTGCCGGAACGATCGTCGCCAACTTTGACGGCGTCGGAAAGCACATGACAGTGATTGGCGATGGCGCCTTTATCGGCAGCGACAGCGTGCTCGTGGCGCCTGTCACCATCGGCCATCGTGCCCGTACCGGCGCCGGGTCGGTCGTCACTCGCGATGTGCCCGACGACACCACCGTGGTGGGGGTGCCCGCCCGGCAGAAACCCGTTCCCGCCCCGGCGAGCAGCGAGGAGTAACAGGACAACATGGACGGACGTCTTCAGCTCTTCACCGGAACCGCCCATCCCGGGCTCGCGCAGCTTCTCAGCCAGGAGCTCGAGCTGCCATTGGGGCGCGCGATTGTCGACACCTTCAAGAACGGCGAGACGCGTGTGAAGCTGGAGGAGAACGTCCGCGGCTCGGACGTCTTTCTCCTCCAGCCGACCTGTCACCCGGTCAACGAGCACATCATGGAGCTGTTGCTCCTGATCGACGCCGCGAAACGCGCCTCGGCCGCGAGGATCACGGCGGTGATGCCCTACTACGGATACGCCCGGCAGGAGAAAAAGACCTCCGGCCGCGAGCCGATCTCGGCGAAGCTGGTTGCGAACCTGCTCACCGTCGCCGGCGCCGACCGGATCCTCGCGGTCGACCTGCACGCGCCGGCAATCGAGGGGTTCTTCGATATTCCGGTCGATCACCTCCGCGCCACGCCGCTGCTCGCCCGCGCCTTCCGCGACACCGTACAGCGCGAGGATGTCGCGGTGGTCAGCCCGGATTCTGGCGGGGTCGCCCGCGCCGAGGATTTCCGGCGGCGTGTTGGTGGCTCGCTGGCGATCATCTCGAAACAGCATCCCGGTCCCGATGCCACCGAGACGCTCGACATGGTTGGTGATGTCGAAGGCAAGATCGCGATCATTGTCGATGACATGATCTCGACCGGCGGCACGCTGGTTGAGGCCGCCGAGATGCTCAAGGCACGCGGCGCGCGCTCGATCCAGGTGGCTGCGACGCACGGCATCTTCGCCGGCGACGCCATCGACCGGATCCTCGCGTCGGACATCGAGCGGATGTTCGTCACCGATACGCTGCCGCTGCCCAAGTCGAGCGACGGCAAGGTCGACGTGATCTCGGTCGCGCCGCTGCTGGCGGAGGCGATCACCAGGACGCACAAGGGTCTCAGTATCAGCGCCCTCTTCACATAGGTTCGGTGAGGGGCTCGGGCCGCTCGCCATTGGAGATGATAATTGTGGATTCGGACGGTTGGTTGGCGCTCGTCGGTGTCGTAATCGTGTCAGGGCTGCTCGGCGTGGGGGCGATGGTGGAGACCGTCGTCACGCGCACCAGCCGGTCGCGAGTGCTGGCCGCGCTGGGGATGCCGGTCGAAACGTCGGGTCGCCAGCGATATCGCCTGACCACCGATCCACGTCACCGGCTCGTCGCGGCGATGGTGCTGGTGCAGGTGGTGGCCGCGATCGTCATCGCGGGCCTGCTGACGCACGTGTTCGCGGACGCCGGCGGCGAGGGCAACGACTGGCTGGCGATTCTGGTCGCCATTCTCGTGTACCTGGTGCTGGGCCAGGTGCTGCCTCGTGCGCTCGGCGAACAGGCGATCGAGGCTCGACTGGATCAGGTGATCAACCTGGGCCAGTCGCTGGCGAAGCTCTTCTCGCCGCTCCTGTGGCTGGTCGATCGCGGGGTTCGGCTCGTGCGATCGTGGCTTCCGGGCACGGCGACACTCGATGACATCGAGGAAATCGACGACAACCGACCCTCGACCCGGATTCGCGATCTGGAGGAGATCGGCGAGGTCGATCGCCAGATGATCGACGGCATCCTCGCGCTCGACAACATGACGGTGCGCGACATCATGGTGCCCCGTCTCGATATCGTCGCCGTTGAGCGGTCGGTGCCATCCGACGAGCTTATCTCGACCATCACCAAGGCCGGGCACTCTCGCATTCCTGTCTACCAGGGGTCGGTCGACCGGATCCTTGGGGTGCTCTACGCCAAGGACCTGCTCCCGTTCGTGATCGGCACGACTCGCCGGATTCCGCTGCTCGACCTGATCCGGCCTGCGTTCGTGGTCCCGGAGTCGAAGAAGGTCAACGACCTTTTCGCAGAGCTGAAGCGAGGCCGCATTCACATCGCCATCGTCGCCGACGAGTACGGCGGCACCGCCGGGCTGGTGACCATCGAGGACATCCTCGAGGAGATCGTCGGCGAGAT
>CBFGRG010000263.1:0-5272 GCA_965651105.1 uncultured bacterium
ACGGCTCCTAGAGCTCGCTCATGATGTCCTCGATCTCCGCGGCCATGTCCTCGGTCGTCGACGCCGCGTCGGCGCCGGTGAGGATCTGGTTGACACCCGTGAAGTAGACGATCGAAACATCGTTGTAGAGGTCGGCCGACGCCGTCGACGGTCGCGGCACCGCGCCGCCGGCGAAGACGTCGAACATCGCCTCGTAGTACGGCTGCGCCGCGAGCACGTCGGGATCCTCGTAAAGGTCGCCGATCGTCGGCAGGTTGGCCCGCTCGATCGAGCGCGACTTCTGGATCGGCGCGCTGGCCCAGTACTTGGCGAACTCCTTCGCCACGTCCTGGTTCTCGGAGTACGCCGAGACGAAGACCTGCCAGCCACCGAGGGTGGCGGCATGCTGGCCGCCGTCGCCCGCCGGCAGCAGGCCGACGTCGAACAGGTCCTTGATGACCGAGCCCTCTTCCTGGCCGTTGGCGTAGGCGTACGGCCAGTTGCGCATGAAGGCGGAGTTGCCGCCCTGCCACACGCCCCGGGCGTCCTCTTCCATGTACCCGGTGACGGCATCCGGCGAGATCCCGCCGACCCAGCCCGCGGCACGCTCGAACGCGGCGACCGCATTCTCGTTGTTGAGCGTCACCTCGCCGCTGTCCGCGTCGATGATCGTGCCGCCATCCTGCGAGTACTGCCACTCCAGCGCGTCGCAGGTGAGGCCCTCGTAGGCGTTGCCCTGCCAGACGAAGCCAGTGAAGGCCGGGCTGTCGCCGATCTCGCCTTCCATGATCGTCTGGGCCTGCTCCTCGAGATCGTCCCAGGTCTCCGGGGCGCCGGGCTCGAAGCCGTACTTCTCCTGGAGGTCGGTGCGGAAGTACAGGATTCCGGCGTCAGTGAAGACCGGGATGCCGACCAGCGTGTCCTGGACGGTGTTGTTCGCCACGATCCGCTCGAAGAACTCGCCCGGCGGCACCGAGTCGCTCAGGTCGACCGCGTGCGAGTAGAGGATGCCGGGCCAGATCACGTCGATCTGGGCCACGTCGATGTCGCTCGACTGTGCGGCAAAGGTCTGGAGGTAGAACTGGAGCCGGTCGGTGGTCGACTCCGCGCCCTTGATCAGCGTCGCCTCGGCGCCGGTGATCTCGTTGAAGCGCGCGAGCAGGGCCTCCTCGTACGGGGTGCCCGGGCCATCGGCGCCACCAACCCAGTTGAACTGAATGCCCTGGAAGTCGGCCGTGTTGAGCTCGACCTCGGCCAGGATGTCGTCGGCGCTCGGGATGGACCAGCCTGGCGTGACCTCGGCCGCTGGCGTGCCCTGCGCACCCAACGCCTCAGCCCGCAGGATCGTGCCCATCAGCGTGGCGCTGAGTCCCAGCGCGCTGCCGCGCTTGATGATCTCACGCCGGGAAAGCCGGCCATGAATGGCATCCCGGAACAAATTGTTGACCGGATTCGGATTGTAACCGTAGTCCTTCACGGATTCCTCCTGTTGCACACGATCGTATCTCGATCGCTCACGAATCTACGGGCCGGTGCTTGCGACGGACATGCTCGGGTGCGATCTACGCCGAAACAGGAGGTCCCATTTGCGGCAGGCACACCCTGCCGGCACATCTCGTCAGTGAACCAGGTAGGTCTGTTCTACTCTTTCGAATCCATCTTCGTCAAGCGAACATACATCCGGCTGCCAGCGAAAGTTGATTCGCGAGACCTCGGGAAGCGTCGCCGACACCACTGGCCGAGGGGTCGGGACACGACTGACCGAGCCATTGCACGCCCTCGTCGAGCGTCGCTCCGGGGACAGCGCAAGCGAACTCCACCCGCACCGCGGGTGCTGCTGGAAGCCCAGAGGTGCGAGACACCGCCGGGGGAGTGACCCCGGCGGTGTCCATCTGGTCGCCTGAGCGCTGTCTCGCTATCCGGTGAGACCGTTGATCTCCTCCTGATACCGGTCGAGCGTTTCGGCGACGTCCGACTCGCTGGTGACGATGTCGTTGAAGGCATTCGTGAGAATGTTCTCGACATCGGTCCAGTAGGTGACGTTCGGCCGCGGCCGCGTGAGCTCGAGCGCCTCGGTCACGGTCTCGAAGTAAGGCTGCTGCCACTCCTCGACCTGTCCGAGGGCGTCGGAGCGCATCGAGGCCCACCCGTTTCGGGCCGTGAGCTCCTCCTGCACCGGGAGCGTCATCCAGTGCCGAGCGAAGTCAAGCGCCATCTCGCGATTCTGCGTGCCACTGGCGATGCCGAAGACATCGCCGCCCAGCACCAGCACATTGCCCGCAGGGCCCTCCCAGCCGGTGTAGGCGAGCACGTCGGTCTGGCCGCCTTCATCGACGACGACGATCATGCCGTACGGCCAGTTTTGCGCCAGCACAACGCTTTGGTTGAGGAAGAACGTATTCGTCGTGTTGAAGTCCGCCGTTGGGTACTGCGGCGTGAGGTATGGCTTCAGGTCCTGCATGAACTGGAACGCCTGCTGCCCCTCCTCGGTGTTGATTTCGAGCGGGTCACCGCCAGCCTGCCACAGGAACTGGGTCACGGTCACGCCGACCGGACCGCCCGACGCGCCCTGGATCGACACCTGACCGACCCCGGCCTGCTCCTGGATCGTCTGTCCCACCGAAAGCAGATCGTCCCAGGTCGTCGGCGTTTCGACGCCGTAGTCGTTAAACCTCGCGGAGTTGTAGAACGTGATCTGGACGTTCGGTCGCGCCGGCAGGAAGTAGTAGGTCCCGTCGAACTGCAGCACCTCCTTGAGCGCCTCGATCGTGGCGGACGGCATGATCTCCTCGGCGTCCGGGATCTCCTCGACGAGCTCACCGCTCACCAGCGGCGCCAGGCTGTTGTTGTCCTGCACCAGCAGGTCGACCTGAACGTTGCCCGACTCGACCTGCGCCTGGAGCGTGCGCACCATGTCCTGCGCCTCGATGTTCACGATCTCGACGGTGCCGCCGGTCGCCTCCTCGAACCCGCTCACGACGTCTTCGAAGACCGGTACCTCGGCCTCGGCCAGGGCAACGGAGACTCGCAGCGTCTGCCCCTCATGGTTGCCGAGCTGCACGTCGTCCCCCGCCGCGGGAGTCGCATCCTGGGCAATCGCGCCACGGGCGCCCAGCGCTGAGCTCAGCACCGGCACCGTGATGCCGAGCGCGCCCGCCCGCTTGAGCAGGTCGCGCCGGCCCATCCGGCCTTTCACGTGCTCATCCGCGAGCTGTCCAGCGACATATCGTTCCCATGTCTTCCTGCTGTCCATATTGCCTCCTTGCAGCGATTGGCCATCGAAGCCACCAGCGTGACCATCCGCAACTGTCATGCCGCGATCACCCCTTGACCGCGCCGCTCATGTACCCGCTCTTGATCCACCGCTGCAGGAACAGCGTCACGATCACGACAGGGATAGTGAGAATGACGGAATACGTCGCCACGTCGGTGACATTGCCGCGGTTCGCGTAGTAGTAGACCTCCAGGGGCAGCGTGCGCTCGGTCAGGAACAGGTAGATCGCGTAGAGCAGGTCGTTCCACGAGTCCAGCCAGGCGAAGATGGCGGCCACCGCGATGCCCGGCGCGGCGAGCGGGAAGACGACCCGGATCAGCGTCATGATCTTGCCGGCGCCATCGACGGCGCTCGATTCCTCGAGGTCGATGGGGATCGACCCAAACGTCCCGACCAGGATCCATGTCACCAGCGGCAAGGCGCGGATGAGGTGGGCCAGGACGAGACCGAGATTCGTATCGTTGAGCCCCCAGCCGAAGAAGTTGGACGCGATCGGCGTGGCGATGATCACCTCGGGGAACATGCGGGTGAAGAGCACGCCGAGAATCACCAGGTAGCGGATGTTGCGCGGCATTCGGGAGATCACGTAGGCCGCTGGCGCCGCGATCACGATCCCCAGGAGGGCGGTGCTCGTCGCCACGATCAGGCTGTGCATCATCGGGTCGCCGATGCGCCCCCAGTCGAGCATCCGCCGCCAGTTCTCGAGTGTCGGGTCCTGAATCAGGTACGACGGTCGAGGCGCGGTCGCCTGGGCGAGCGTGCTCAGCGAGACCTTGATCAGCACGTAGATCGGCGTCAGCAACCCGATCGAGACGATGATCGCCAGCACCCAGAAGCCAAGATCGCCCCATCGGAAGCCACGTCCCGGTACCTCGTCGTCCCCCGGCGTCTGTGCCGATGTCGGTACGGCGCTCATTGGTCGTCTCCCTCCACACGTCGCTCAACCAGGAAGATGTAGGCGATCACGAACACCACGATCATCAGCAGCAGGATCACCGCCGCGGCCGATGCGGTATTCGTATTGCCGGCGCGGTAGTCCTGGTAGACGAAGGAGCTCATCACCGGGATCGCCTGACCGGCCAGCACCATGGCGATATCGAAGATGCGGAACGCGTCGATCGCGCGGAGGATCAGCGCCATCGTGATCGACGGCATCAGCAGCGGGATGGTCATGTGCCAGAACTTCTGCCACCCCCCGGCGCCGTCGACGCCGGCGGCCTCATAGACATCTCCGGGGATCGATTCCAGTCCGGCGAGCAGGATCAGCACAACCAGGGGAATGGTCTTCCAGAGGTCGGCCAGCGCGATCACGAACATCCCGCGGATGCCGCTCTGCTGCCAGTAGATCGGCACGTCGATGATGCCGAGATCCAGCAGGAATTCGTTGAGGTAGCCGTTGAAGCCGACGAAATAGATCATCGCCGCGCCGGCGACCAGCGTCGGCACGCCGAGCGGAAGCAACACGATCGACCGAAACAGGCCGCGTCCCCTGAAGGCTCGCGAGAGCATCAGCGCGATGCCCATCCCGATCACCATCTGCATCGACACGCCCATCAGCGTGATGCCGATGGTGTTCGTGAACGCGTCGTTGAACTGGCTGCGATTGACGATGTCCCGATAGTTGTCGAGGGTGAAGGTTGAGGTGCCGGCTTCGACGAAGCTGAAGTAGATCGACTGCGCCACCGGAATAAACATGAAGAAGAGAATGTAGAGAAACAGCGGCGCCGCCATCGCGATCTCGAGCGCGTGCTTGCGCAACCACGCGGACGGACCTGTACGGCGCTGATACGGTTGCGCCAGAACCGCATCGAGAGCTACTCGCGAGTCTCCGGTATTGCCCGCTTCCATCAGCGCGCGCTCCTTTCCCGGCGACCGGGTCGCTCGCGACCTGGTCTTCTCCTGGTTCCTTCGGATTGCCGCGACATGGCTATCTGGCCCCCTCCTCGCTCGCGATTGCAACTCTCGCCAATGCTGCAAGATCGGGACCATCCCAACCGACGCAATACGGCGGCGCGGTCT
>CBFGRG010000264.1:0-5238 GCA_965651105.1 uncultured bacterium
ATCGTGAACTCGATCTCATGGGCCAGGAGAATCGCCTCGGCGACTTCCTTCATCGACTTGCGGGCATCCATGCTGGTCTTGCGGATGCGGTGAAACGCCTCGCTTTCGCGCAGGCCGTGGGTTTCCATGAGGACACCCTTCGCCCGCTCGATCACCTTGCGGGTTTCGAGCGCGTCCTTGAGATTGCCAACTTCCTGTTCCAGCGTGCGGAACTCGTTGAATCGCGCGCGAGAAAGCTCGATCACCGGCATCAGCTCAGCTTCGCGGAAGGGCTTGACCACATACCCGACCACGCCGGAATCCCGCGCGCGCTCGACCAGCGCCTGATCGGAATAGGCGGTGAGCAGCACGATCGGCGCGATGCGCTCGCGCGTGAGCTCTTCGGCGGCGGCGATGCCATCGACCTCGGGCATCTTGATGTCCATGATCATGAGGTCTGGCCGAAGCTTGCGGGCAAGCTCGACCGCGGTGCGGCCGTCGCCAGCCTCCGCGATCACGTCATAGCCGAGGTGCGTGAGCATCTCGCGCAGATCGAGCCGGATGAGCGACTCGTCGTCGGCGATGATGATGCGCCACTTCTCGGTGGAACGACTCGATCGGTTCATGTGGTGCGATCCTGTTTGGTCCTGCGCCGGACCCGCCGTGATCCGCGTCCCTGTCCATCGTTGGATGCGCCCAGCCTCAACGGCCGACGAGGCGCCAGATCCGACACCCGCCACGTCTTGGTCCGCACACACGGACAGAAGCCCCAAGCGTGCCATCCTTGCAGCATGCTCTCAGCCCGAGGATCAGCGTGCTCTCGTCGTTGGGGAAAGAATCTGGTCCTGGTCGGGGCGAGAGGATTCGAACCTCCGACCACCGGTACCCCATACCGGTGCGCTACCGGACTGCGCCACGCCCCGCTTGTCACCACACCAGTATACAAAAGCGGCGCGATCGCTTCAAATACGCCGCTGTTCATGTCGACCGGATAGCGGCCAACTCCACCCTCGTTCGAAGCCAGCGATGCACTCAAAGTGATGCATGCCCTGAACAAGGCTGACTCAAGGCCAGATATTCACACCAAATTCCGCCGATTCCAGGGAATTTCCCGCTCCAGCCGACGCGGGGTCGACACGGAGCGTCTTGTCCCGACCCCTGAATCGGACGGCCCTATTGCAACACCAGCGCGCCACTCGTCGCGTACATCACCAGCGCGGTGAAGGCACACACGTGCGAGGCCCGCCTCACGTCGTCACCAGGCCGTGACCCGACAAGCATGAGGATCATGCCGCCGAGCACGATGGTGATCGACATGGCGACATACAGCCAGGTCTGGTACAGCCACGAATACAGCACGAAGTGCATCGCGCAGATGGCGACGAACGCATAGGGCACGAGCGCGAACCGCTTCGTTGCGTGCAGGAGGATGAGAAACGGCAAGCCAAGCAGCTGGGACGCGCCGATATAGACCGAGAGCTCGGTAATGGCCTCGTCAACTGGTCGCTCCTGTCCGATCGCGCCGATCAGCCAGGAGATCCCGAGCGCGGCCGGAAGTGCGACCATCCCCTGGAAGAGCGTTGCGAGCGCGGCCCGATTCTGGTCCAGCACGCGCCACAGCACGCCACAGGCAAGCCATGTGGTTCCATAGGCAAGCAGGAAGGCGATGCCATAGTGGTTCTGTTCGGCGAGTGCATCGAGCGAATCCCGCAGCTCCATTGCCTCTCCCTATCTCGACGGTTCACGGCGCAGGGCATGAAAAACGAAGCAGCCATGATCGCGTGCGATCATAGCTGCTTCGATGACTGGTCGCGTTGGCGTTGGTCCTACTTGACCTCGACCTTCGCGCCGGCCTCTTCCAGCTTGGCCTTGGCGGCGTCGGCCTCTTCCTTGGCAACGCCCTCCTTGACCGCCTTCGGCGCCGAGTCGACCACGTCCTTGGCCTCCTTCAGGCCGAGGCTGGTGAGCTCGCGAACGGCCTTGATGACCTGGATCTTGTTCGCGCCGACATCGGTCAGCACGACGTCGAACTCGGACTTCTCCTCTTCGGCAGCGGCGCCACCGCCGGCCGGGCCGCCAGCGACGGCACCCACGGCGACGGGAGCGGCGGCGGAGACGCCCCACTTCTCCTCGAGCTCCTTGACCAGCTCGTTGAGCTGGAGGACAGTCATGCTTTCAAGCTGTTCGATAAGCTGTTCGTTGGCCACGTATGGCTCCTCTCGAATGTGATACGCCCGGTGCGGGCGATGGTTGATTCTGAATTCGGACCGACACGATGTCGGCGCTTCGACAAATTACCGCAGGGAAACGAGACGAGCCGTTCGCCTGCGCTTGCGTCAGTCCGCGGCTTCCGCGGCCTCGCCGCCACCGAGCTGTTCGGCTCGAGCGTTGAGCAGGTAGGCCATCGAGCGCGACGGTCCGCCGAGCACGCCGACGAGGCGTGTCATCGGGCCGGCAAGCAGCCCCACGAGCTTCGCCTGAAGCTCCTCGCGCGGCGGCAGGCTGGCCAGCGCGTCGATCTGGCTGGCGTCGAGGGCCTGTCCCTCCATCACGCCAGTCTTCAGCTCGAGCACGCGGGACGACCTCACGAAGTCCGTCAGCGCCTTGGCTGGCGCCACGACGTCGTCGTAGGCGAACATCAGCGCGGTAGGACCTTCCAGGTGCTCGCCCGCGATCTCGATCCCGACTCGCTCCGACGCGATCCGCGTCAGGGTGTTCTTGGCGATCGTGAACTCGGCGTTCGACTCCCGCAGGTTGCCGCGCAGCTCCTGAAGCTGCGAAACACTCAGACCCCGGTAGTTCGCCAGGACCACGAGCTGCGCCCGCTGAAACTGGTCGGCCAGCGCATCGATTGCCTGTGCCTTTTGTGCCGTTGGCATGGTTTCTCACCTCCTTCCTGTCTGGATTTGGTGAAACCGTCGAGCGGTTTCCGATAGCCCATACGAAAATCGCCCCGGGCGGACATGCCCAGGGCGATGGCGGGACAAGCCCGCTGTGGTCGCATCCTGAGCCTCGGCTGGAGTTATGCGCCGGTGGCGCGCCAGCTGTCTTCGGCCTGGAGAATCTTCGCGTTGGCGTCAGCGTTTAGGACAACTGCGAGGACTGGTTGATCGTGTCGTTTACATCGAGCTCGATGCCAGGACCCATCGTTGTTGTCAGGGTGAGTGTACGGCAGTAGATGCCCTTGACGCCACTCGGCTTTGCCCGGTTGAGTGCATCGACGAACGCGAGCGCGTTCTCCCGCATCTGCTCCGGGGTGAACGAGCGCTTGCCAAGGACTGTGTGGACATTACCGTGTCGGTCATTGCGGAACTCGACCCGGCCGCCCTTGAGATCGCGGATCACGCCGGGGAGATCGTCAATCTCGCGCACCACCGTGCCAGAGCGCGGGTTCGGCATGAGCCCGCGGCGACCGAGGATGCGGCCAAGCCCACCGACCTTGCTCATCTGGTCGGCCATCGCGACGGCGGCGTCGAACTCCAGCCAGCCGTCGTTGATCTGCTGCACGTACTCATCCGTGCCGGCGTAGTCGGCGCCGGCATCGAGGGCGGCACGCTCGGCCTCGCCCGCGGCGAAGACCAGCACGCGAACCTGACGCCCCGAGCCGTGCGGAAGCGTCACCGTGGTGCGAACCGACTGATCGGCCTGCCGGGGATCGATGCCCAGACGAGCGTGCATCTCGAGGGTCTCATCGAAATTGCGCTCCGGCATCTTGCCGATCAGCTCGATGGCCTCGTCGATCGTGTATTCCCGACCCTCTTCGAGCAGGGCCGCTGCCTCCTGGAACTTCTTCCCGGGTTTTGCCATGGATGTTCTCCTTCGTGGTGCAAGCGGGTTTCCCCTCCCACGATCGTGTGGCGACGAGATGTCGCCTAGCCAACAACCTCGATGCCCATCGAGCGCGCGGTGCCGGCAACCTGCTTCATCGCGCCATCGACGTCAACGGCATTGAGGTCCTTCATCTTGAGCTCGGCGATCTCCCGCACCTGGTCCTGCGTGACCCGGCCGACCTTGTCCGCCTTCGGGTTGCCCGCGCCCTTGTCGACGCCAGCCGCCTTGCGCAGCAGGTCCGCCGCCGGCGGGGTCTTGGTGATGAACGTGAACGAGCGATCCTCGTACACCGTGATCACGACCGGGACGATCTGCCCGGCCATCGACGCGGTGCGCTCGTTGTATTCCTTGCAGAAATTCATGATCGCCACGCCGTGCTGACCCAGTGCCGGGCCGATCGGCGGGGCGGGGTTCGCCTTGCCGGCGGGGATCTGTAGCTTGACGTAGCCGCGAATCTTCTTGGCCAAGGCCGTGTTCCTTTCGATACGCTCCGGGAGCCCTCCATAGCGGCCGACACCGCCCGGCTCCCCAATTCACGCGATGGTTGATGAAAAACGCTCTGCCGAGATCAGGTTTCCTTCTCGGCCTGGAGAAAGTCCAGCTCGACGGGCGTCTCGCGCCCGAAGAACGAGACGAGGACCTTGATCTTGCCCTTCTCGTGGTTGATTTCGTCGATCTGCCCGCGGAAATCCGCGAACGGACCGTCGATGATCCGGACACTGTCCCCGACCTGGAAGGAGACGGCCACCTTCGGCGCCTCGGCGGTCATGCCCTTGAGGATGCCGCGCGCTTCTTCCTCGCCCAGCGGGACAGGCTTGTTGTTGATGCTGATGAACCCGGTCACGCCCGGGGTATTGCGGAGCTGGTACCAGGTTTCCTCGTCGATATCCATGCGAACGAGGACGTACCCGGGGAAGACTTTCTTCTGGACGGTATGCCGCTGGCCGTTGCGAATCTCGATCTCTTCCTGCGTCGGCACCACCGTCTCGAACACGCGGTCCTCGAGGTCATAGGCCTCGATCCGGCTTTCGATCGTCTTCTTGACCTTGTTCTCATAGCCGGAGTACGTGTGAAGCACATACCACTGGCCCTGCTGCTCCTCTGGCGCCTCCGCGGCTGCCTCTTCGGCGCGGCGCGCCGCGAGGCGTTCGCGCAGTGTCTGGCGTGCCATGCGGCATCCCTCCCGTCTTGGCCGACTAGAAGGCCTCGAAAAGTTGATACAGTAGGAAGTCGATGCCTCCGAGGAGAATCCCAAGCACGATCGAGAGAGCGATGACGAGCAGTGTCAGGTTGGTGGTCGTCTCGCGGTCGGGCCAGTTGACCTTGTCGATCTCGGCCTTCGTCTCGCGAACGAAGCGTCGCAACCCCTCGGTGCGCTCACCGGAGATGAACCCACGGCGCCGGGTCTTGGCCGACTCGGCCTTTGCC
>CBFGRG010000265.1:0-5226 GCA_965651105.1 uncultured bacterium
GGACGCTGGCCACGGCACGCACCGACGAGGAGCGCGAACGGATCATCGCCGAGATTCTGGAAGCGGCTCAGCGGTTGCGCCAGGAGCTCAGTGACGAAGATATCCAGATCGCTCTCAACCATGGCGACTACCTCTACGGCGAAGACGGACTGCCAAAGTGATCGTGGATTCATCTGCGCTCGTAGCCATTGCACTTGCACAGTCCGAGGCACGCGAACTCCTGGCGACACTGATCGCGGGCCCATCGCCGCGGATCTCCGCAGCCAACATGCTGGAAACCTATCTGGTCATCGATCGGCGGGGTGAGCAAGCCAAGTTGGCCCTCCAGCAAGCATTGACACCGATCGGAATTATTGTCGAGCCCGTGATCGAGGAACAAATCGAGATCGCGCGGGACGCCTACCGCCAATTTGGAAAAGGAAGCGGGCACCCGGCGCAGTTGAACTACGGCGACTGCTTCGCCTACTCACTCGCCAGGATGCTGGACCAGCCGCTGCTCTTCGTCGGGAACGATTTCGCCCAGACTGATATCAAGCCGGCCTTGCCGGGCCAATAGCAGGATCCGAGGCTGCACGTCGCAAGCCGCCACAGGGTCGGCCCTACGAATGGTTGGTGCCATCCGGCAGCGCGATCGGTGCGGATGTCGACGCCGGCTCCGGCTCGGGCTTCCGGGTCGTAACAACGGGCTCCTCGGCCCGCGCGCCTTCGATCTTGTGGCGCAAGGTGCGCAGCCCGTTCTGGATCGCGGAGAGCTCGTCGCGCATTTGCTCCATCTCGCCCTGCGCGCCGCGGACGAAGCGGGTGTAGGGCGCGACCGCTTCCTCGATCCGCGCGATCGAGCGATTCAGCTCATGGTCGAACTGTTCGCGCATCACCGTCACCAGCCGCTCCTGCAGCTCGGTTGATCGGGTATAGAAATCCTTGCGCGCCTGCCGCCGCTTCATCGGCAACACCACCAACCCAACCCCGGCCAGCACGCTGGCGGCGAGAATGCCGGTGATATCGACCGCCGCCGTGCTTGCCGCCGCGACTACCAGCGCCCCAAGCCCGACCGCGCCAGCCTCGGCCACAGCAACCGCCGCCACCGCGTTGCGCACCGACATCGAGAGCTGCCGCGCGTGGGCATCGGCGTCGTAGCGGTCGACCTCCTGCTGGGCACGCCTGGAGACCGAATCGAGCTTCTCGCGCCGGTCGTAACGGAACTGGCCGCCAACCTCGCCCATCAGCTCGTCGGCGTACTTGTTCAGCCGCCGCCGGTCGATATACTCGTTGACCGTCTCCCACAGGCGCAGATCCTGCTCGACCATCCAGTCGATCAGCGCGTCGATGGTCTGGTCGATGTCCTGCTCGGTGTCGCCGACGACCTTGCGTTCGAACTCCCCGCGAATCTTGTCGGTGTTCATCAGGTCGAAGACGCGTCCGATGCGGATCGTCTCCTCGAAGAACTCGTCGCCCCGATCATTCATCTTGTGAATGATGTTCTCGATCCGCGTCAGGTAGTAGTTGAACTGCTCCTGCATGTCCTCGCGGTAGAGCGCAAGCTGCTGCTCGATCTTCCGGATCGTCGCCAGATCCTCTTCGAGCACCGTCAGGCGATCCCGCGCGGCGGTGAGGTAACGATCGCCGAGATGCTCGGCGACGCCGAGCGGGTTGAGCAGCTTGAGCCGGATGCGCCCCTCCTCGTCGAGGGTGGAGACGATGTACTCCTCAAGCTCGTCGAACTCGCTGGCGTCCCAGAGGCGATCACGCTCGGCAGGGTTACGGTCGCCGAGCGCCTTGGCCTGCTGGGCCAGCATCGACGACACCGGGAAGATCTCCGGCTTGAAGCCGAGCAATCGCTCGACGTTCTCACGGACGAATCCGGTCACCTGCTCGCGCTGGTCGTCATCGCGAAGCAAGTCGACCTTGTTGACGATGATGACGATTTTCTTGCCCCACTCGCGGATCGCCGCCATGAACTCGCGCTCACTCTCGCTGAAGGGGCGATCGGCGCTGGTCACGAACAGCACGAGATCGGCGCGAGGGACGAACTGCTGGGTGAGCTGCTCGTGCTCGCGGATGATGGCGTTGGTGCCGGGGGTATCGACGACGGTGATCTCCTCGAGCATCGTCGCCGGCCAGGTGCGCTGGATGATGCCATCGGGCAGCATCGTTTCGCTCGGCTCGGAACCGTAACGCAGCAGGTTGATCACGGCGGTGGTGGGAGTGACCCCCTCGGGCATCACCTCGGCGCCGAGCAGGGCGTTGATGAAGGCCGACTTGCCGGCGTTGAACTCGCCAACGATCACCAGCAGGAAGAGATCGCCGAGCTGTTCGCTGGCGCGGCGCAGCTCCTCGCGATCCTCCTCGGTCGCGGGGAAGGCAGTGAGCGCGGCCATCAGGCGGTCAAGCAGTTGCGACTCCTCCGCCAGCAGCTCGTGCTGCCGGCCGGAGAGAATCACCGTTTCGTTCGCCTCGCCATTGCGACGGTCGCGAAAGCGAAAGATTCCGCGCATTACCCGTAGCTCCTCGCGATTCGCGCCGCGCATCACCCGTTCCGCCATCACGAAACCGCGGCGGCCTGGCGCAGTGCCTAGAGTACAATGATCCCATACGCCGATGAACTGATGGGGACGCGATCGGACCGCCTCTCCCGCCACGTCACAAGCCGTGAGCAGGCGCCACCTTCATCCCTTTAAGCACGATCGAGCACCTTATGCCACCTGAATTCGCCCCCGACGGCCAGCAGAAGCACATCCTCGTCATCAACGACACCCAGGAAATCCTCGACCTCTTCAGGGAAATCCTTGAAGAGGAAGGGTTCCGCGTGTCGCTCTACTCGTCCACCTTCAACGATGTGCGCCAGATCACGGAGCACAACCCGGACCTGGTGGTGCTCGACCTCATGATCGGCGGGGAAAAGGAGGGCTGGCAACTGCTGCAGAAGATGAAGATGGCCCGGGAAACCGCGGACATCCCCGTGATCGTCTGCACCGCCGCCGTGCAGATCGCGCGCGAGATGGAGGGCCACCTGCGCGCGAAGAACGTCGGGCTCGTGCTGAAACCGTTCGATATCGATGAGCTTGTCGTCGAGGTGCAGAAATTCCTGAGCCCGGCATCGGAGCCGGCGACAGGTCTCACCTAGCGAGCGCCCCTCCCATCGGGCTCCGAATCCCAGCCGGCGAGACGCACGATGTCCGCCGCGATCTCCGGCGCGGAACGTCCATCGGTTGCCACCCGGTGCACGGAATCGCCCGCCGTCGCCTCCAGATGACGAGCCGCCCGGGAGCTGCGCTCCAGGTGAATGTCAAGCATGCTGCCGATCTCGCGCTGCCCGAGGCGCTCCCCGATGACCCCATCGCCGGCGGTGAGCAGCACGCCGGTGATCGCGACCTCGCCGCCCAGCGCTCGCCGGATCATCTCGTCCTCCAGCACGCTGACGGTGTTGACGTAGATCAACCGGCGGTGCCCGAGCGACGCATAGTTTCGCCAGATCGCGGAGAGGTTCGCCTCGGCGAGAGCAGACCCCTCAACACTGGGATAAACGGCATCGAGGTTGTCACCATCGATGAGCACATGGGCGACGTCGTGCCGGCGCAACACCTCGGACACCTCGTAGCTGACCGTTGTCTTTCCCGCACCCGACCGACCGCCGATCAGCAGCGCCTGCACGCCCATCGTCACCATCTTCCGCTGAATCCTTTCTGGCTCGTCACCTCCGCCACGGTGATACCTGCCATGTCGTCAAGCCCGCGGCCCTGGTTTTCAGACAACGCAGGGCGTGTTGGCACACAGACTTCATCGCTTGCTAACATCGGGCAGCGTCACCGTCACCACCAGTCCGCCTCCGTCGCGCGGGACGATGGTGAGCCCGCCGTGATGAACCTCCGTGATCCGGGCAACGAGCGCCAGGCCAAGGCCGTAGCCCGTCGTCGTCCGGCTCCCCTGACTGATACGCCCACGTCCGCGCAGGAACGGCTCACTGAGCTGCGCGGCGCGTTCGGGCGTGTACGGATCGCCGGTGTTCTCGATCCGAAGCGATACGACTGAGCGGCGTTGGTCATGCCTGGTGGTAACGCGAACGATGCCGGATTCATGATTGTGACGGATCGCATTCTGGACCACGTTCGAAACGAGCTGCCTCAGGAGCGCAGGGTCGCCAACGGTCGCGGTGGGTTCGAGGCGTGAGTGCAGTGCCACGCCGAGGTGGCCGGCTTCATCCGCGTTCGCGGCGATCGCTTGACGCGTGATCGTGGCGAGGTCGATTCGGGTCGACGCCGCAGTCACCGCGTTGGCATCGGCCAACCTCAGGAGCGCCTCGGTCAGCCCGATCGCGCGGGCATTCGTTTGCCTCAGCCGATCGATCAGGGCCGGGTAGTCCTGCTCCTCCGGATTGCGACGGGCGACATCGAGCAGGGTTTCCGTGATCGTGAGCGGCGTGCGCAGCTCGTGGGACGCATTCGCCGCGAATCGCTCCTGGGCCGTGAACGCGTCATGGAGACGCCCGAGCATAAAATCGAAGGTATCGGCCAGCTCGCGGAACTCATCGTTGCGGCCCGTGAGGTGGATCCGGTGCTCGAGGTTTCCGGTCGCGGCAATGCGGGCGGCCTCGTTGATGCGTGCCAGCGGCTGCAGGACCCACCCCGCGAGAACCCAGCCCCCGGCGATACCGATCACCGCCAGCGCTGGACCATCAGCTCGTCGTACGTGCCGCGCTCGATGATCCTCACCGCCATCGCGAGCGGGACAACCTGATGGCTGTCCTCGAATTCAACTGCTGCGACAGCATGAGCGGCAACCCACCGAGGTCGC
This sequence comes from uncultured bacterium, assembly GCA_965651105.1. Lineage (GTDB taxonomy): Bacteria > Chloroflexota > Chloroflexia > Thermomicrobiales > UBA6265 > JACCVC01. Next base: position 4,792 of record CBFGRG010000265.1, read on the forward strand.
GGATCGGCACGCGAGCGGGCAACGCATTACCTGGATCACGATGATGCTGGAGTTCGCCGCAGCTAGCGAAAGGCTTCGGCAAGACCTTGGTCATTGAACTGGGTGAAGCTCCGCACCTCGCCGTTCGCGAGGTTGAAGATGTAGACCCATGCACTCGACCCGGCCTTGCCGGTCGCACGAACGCGAAAGCTGACCTCACCCATCGCGACGACGTTATCGCCCTGGGCGACCACGGCGTTCACCGGGTGGTCCAAGACCTCCACCGAGCCTCCGAGCGCCTGGAAGTACCGGGCAACATTGTCCTTGCCCACGAAGTTGCCGGCCCACGGGACAATCGGGTCGAGGTGGCTCACGAAGCGGGCGTCGTCTGCCAGTTGTCCAAGGATGAACGCAACATCCCCGCGTGCGAAGGCGTCAAAGATGGTCTTGACTTGC
>CBFGRG010000266.1:0-5217 GCA_965651105.1 uncultured bacterium
CAGGCCGATATCCAGGCGCTTGCGGCGCAGCTCGACGCGGCATTCGCGCCTCCAGTGCCACCGACCGATGCGCAGCCACCCCAGGTACCGCTGGACGATCTCGCTGGCACCTACGACCAGGATTTTCTCGGGCCGATCTCGGTGATCGCCGAGGGGGACACACTGCGGATCGAAGCCGGGCCGGCCGTAAAACCGGGCGCGCTGATTCCCTACAGCCTGAACACCTGGCTGCTGGATCTCGGCAGCCCGACCCAGGTGCCGGAGCCCCTGACTTTCGTGCTCGGCCCCGAAGGTCAGGCGATCGCGTTCGAACACGCGTCGTGGGGACGCTTCGATCGCGTGGAAACCTGATCCGAAATCCGGAACACGACTCCGGCAGTGGCGGCTCGTCCGGGTCAGGAGCATCCCCGGAATCGTCGAAGGTGGACTCCTCGCAGGTGGTCGCGCTCGACATCGCGACCACCAACGTTGCGTGTTTCACTGACGAGCTCGAGTTGTCACAGGATTCGGGTTACCACGCTCGGCGCAGCGCCGACCGCGCTGCGTGGTACCCTCCCATGCCGTGGACCCCACCGCCCGGCGGAGTACTGGCCGAGCAGATGTAGAGACGCGGGTTGGGTGTGCTGTAGGGATCGTAGCGAGGAACCGGCCGGGTGAAGATCTGGCGGATGTCCTGCGCGCCAGCGTTGATGTCGCCACCGATGAAGTTGGCGTTGCTGGCGTGAAAATCGGCCGGGGTGAGCGTCGAGCGTCCGATAATGCGGTCGCGGAAGCCAGGCGCGAACCGCTCGATCTGCGCCTCGATCCGCTCGGTCATGTCGACCGTTGACCCATTGGGGACGTGGCAGTATCCCCAGAGCGTGTGCGCGCCATCCGGCGCCCTGGTCGGATCGAACAGGCTCTGCTGGGCGACGATCACGTAGGGTCGCTCGGCGATCTGGCCGTGAGCGGCCGCGTGCTCGGAGGCGACGATCTCCTCCAGTGTCGCGCCAAGATGGACGGTTCCGGCGCGACCACACTCCGGCGCGGTCCACGGCACCGGGCCGTCGAGCGCCCAGTCGAGCTTGAACACCCCTTGCCCGGGCCGGTAATTGCCGAGGATCGAGCGATACCACCCCGGCAGCGCGTCACCGGCGATGTCGCCGAGCTGCCAGGCGCTGGTGTCGAAGAGCACCGCGTCCGCGTCGCCCGCGACGTCGAGGCTCGATACGCGCGTGTCCGTAACGATCTCGCCGCCGAGGGAGTGCAGCTCGCTCACCAATGCGTCGGTGATCTGCTGGGAGCCTCCCTTGGGAATCGGCCAGCCGATAACGTGGCCGATCAGGCCCAGAACCAGCCCGAACGCGGAGGTGACCGGCTTGTGCAGGTCGAGGATGGAGTGAGCCGCCATCCCGGCGAACAACCCGCGCGCCTTCTCGCCGGCGAAGCGCGACTGCGCCAGGGACAGCGCCGGCCGGAGGCCAAGCAACCCGAACTTGCCCATCGCCACTGGGTGCGCCGGGATGCGTAACGGTCCGAGCAGGGGACCGATGAGGATTTCGAAGTCGTCGATCAACGGGCCGAACAGATCGACCCATGCCTGCCCGTCCTCCCCGACGCTCGCCGTGGTCTCGTCCATTCGGGTCGAGAGCACGGCGGCCGAGCCGTCATCGAACGGGTGAGCCAGCGCCAGGGGTGGGTCGACCCACTCCAGTCCGTGCGAAGCGAACGGGACCGTTTTGAAGAATGGCGAGGCGACACCGAGCGGATGAATCGCCGAACAGGTGTCATGCAGAAAACCGGGCAAGGTAAGCTCGGCCGATCGGCAGCCGCCGCCGATCTGCTCATTGGCCTCGTACACTCGCACCTGGCGTCCCGCGCGCGCCAGCTCGATCGCTGCGGCAAGACCATTCGGTCCAGACCCGATGACGACGGCATCGTTCCGATCACTCAAGACGATCCACCTTTCCTGGCGAGCCGCCCTGAGACGAGCCGGAATGGCCGGGAGAGGAGGCTGGCCGCCGTGCGCAGGTAGGCGTTGTCGCGGACGTTGGCCGCGTTGCCCCATTTGCGGTGGCCGTCGAGCAGGGTCATGGACATCTCCGGTTCGGCGCGCACACCGAGGCGCATGGCGAGGTTGCGCAGGGTCTGCAGCCAAAACTCGTCTTCGCGGGCGTGCCCGCCCAGTGGCAGGCCGATCTCGTACAGCGGGTCGCCGGCCCGCACCACCGACTCTACCCGAACAACCAGATCATCGGCGACAGTCACGGCGGAGAACGTGATGCGGCCTGCGAACGTGTGCCCGCGAACGGTCAGGAATGCGAACGACGTCGGTTCGGTGTCCTCGACCACCACGCCACTGGACAACCGCGTGCCGGCCGGCATCGCGAGATCCGCCAGTGCCACCTCACCCTCCTCCAGGCCGGCAGCGGGCCGGTAGAACACGTTGCCCTCCGGCCAGATATGACCGAACTCCTGTCGCCAATACTTGATCAGCTCGGTGGGCGTCATCTGAACACCGGGGAGCCGGACATGATAGTGCTTGCGCCACAGCTTGCCGAAGCCGTCCTCCGGCCCGGTGATGGGGCGCCCTTGCGCATTGCTCCGCAATGTATCGGCGGGCAGGGGATCCGAGACAGGGCCCTGACCGGATGCCGGCTTGTTGGGATCGGCAGGTGGTTGGGGAACGACCGGGCCGGGTTCGATCATCGCAGAATTGTCTCCACTCGCACCAAACGGCGCCACCAGACAGACGTCCCTGTCCGTATCGCACGCGGCGTGCCGACCTCTGGACGGACGCTTGACGCTGCTGCCTCGTGCGCTTACGCTGCTCTCGGAACACAATCTTCGTTTGAAATTCCCAGGGAAGGCCGTCTCATGCCAAGTGAAGATTCGGATCGGCCGTATGGCTTTCTTTCGCGTCGCTCGATGCTCCAGGGCAGCGCGGCCGCCGCGTTCGCCGCATCCATGCCGGCTGCCGCTACCGCCAGCCAGGCCACTCCCGCCGCGGAGAGCGACATCGACGTCGACGCGATCGACCGCTTCGTTGCCGAGGCACTGGCCGAATATGGCGTCCCCGGCGCGGCGGTGGCCGTCGTCCACCGTGGCGAGACGGTCCTGGCACAGGGGTATGGCGTGCGCTCGATCGAAGGGGATGACCCGGTCGATGCCAACACGGTCTTCCAGCTGGCCTCCAACACCAAGCCGATGACCGCCTTCACCTACGGCACCCTCGTTGACGAGGGCATCGCCGAGTGGACCACCCCGGCCAGCGCGCTGCTGACCGACCTGCGCCTGATGGACGAGTATGCCGCGGTGCACGCCAACGCGATCGATCTTCTCAGTCATCGCGCGGGATTCCCGGAATTCTTCGGCGACCTGCTCGGCGACCTGGGGTACGACCGCGCCGAAGTCATGCGCCGGCTGCGTTACGTCCAGCCGGGCCATGAGTTTCGCGGAGTCGCCGCCTACTCCAACCTCGGATTCTTCCTCGTCGGCGAGATGATCACCCAGCTGACCGGGGCGCCGTGGGAAGAGGCCATGCAGGCGCGGTTGTTCGAGCCGCTCGGCATGAGCCGCAGCGGTCCATCCATCGCCTCCCGGCCCGCAGATGGCAACATGTCGGCCAACCACGCGATGGTCGACGGTTCACTGGCGACGGTCCCGGTCGACGACCACGGCGTCACCGGCGCGGCGGGTTCGGCCATCTCCACGGCCAGCGACATGGCACGCTGGATGAACGCCCTGCTCGCCGGCGGCATGGTTGACGGCCAGCAGGTGATCGAGACCGAGACGGTGCAAACCATGTTCGACCCGGTGATCGCCGCGCCGGTGACATTCACCGAGACGCCTCCGATCAGCCAGACCAACGGCTTTGCCTACAGTCTCGGCTGGGGTGTTTTCCACTGGCACAACCACCGCGTGATCGAAAAGGGTGGGGCCCGAGCCGGACTGCGCACGGTGGTGAACCTGCTGCCCGAGCTCGAGCTCGGCGTGGCGGTGCTCGCCAACCTGAACCTGACCTATCTGCCGGAGGCGATCCGCGCCTTCGTGCTGGAGCAGCTTCTCGGACCCGCCGACACCGACATGCAGGCGGAGATACGTGCCATGGGCGAGCAGATCGACGCGGTGTTCGCCGCGCCTCAGCCGACGTCGGCCGGTCTGCCAATGGGGGCCGAGCTCGACGCCTACGCCGGCACCTACGAGCAGGATCTGTTCGGCGAGTTCGTGGTCGTCGCGGACGACAACAGCCTCAGGCTGGAGGCGGGTCCGGCCGGTCGGCCGGCGTCGCTCGAGTTGGACAGCAACAACACCTTCCTGCTGGATTGGGGCGGAGCGGCTGAAATCCCCGAAACGTTGACCTTCACCCTCGGCCCGGATGGAACAGCCATTGCCTTCGAGACCGAGTCGCTGGGCCGATTCGAGCGCGTCGAGGGCGACTGAATCGGGCGCCTCCGTCGCGCATGAGCGCAGCTTCACCAGGTGACAGCTCCGGCGCGGGTATTCCCGCACCGGAGCGTGCCCACGCTGCAGATCGTGGTGATCATCACCGTGAGCCCAGGAACAGCCAAACCCTGACACCGACCATGCAGACCTCTTGACAAGTACGGAGAGTTTTCCTATTATGTTCGCAGACGGATAGGCTTCATGGCCACCGCCGTTTGGTTCGGATTCGTTCGGATTGAGCGATGGAGGTAGTGATCCATGATTCGTTCACCCCTTTTCAACGACACCCTGTCTCTCACAAGCAATGTCGACCGATTGGCCGAGCAGATCTTCGGCGGCGATCCATTCCGCATGTTGTGGTCGAGCAGATCGAACGGTGACGCCAATCTCCCGCGGCCGATGCCGCTGGACATCTACGCCACCGACGAGCATGCCGTGATTCTCGCGGCCCTGCCGGGGATGCAGCCGGATGATCTCCAGCTGACGGTCCAGCAGAACACGGTCACCCTCGGCGGTACCGTCCGAGACGTGACGAAGTCGGATGAGGCGAAGCAGGCGACCTGGTACCTGCACGAGCTTGGCAGCGGCAGCTTCCAGCGGAGCGTGACGCTTCCGTTCCCGGTCGACCCCGACGCCGCGAATGCGACGTTCGAGCACGGCGTGCTTCGGGTAGTGCTGCCGAAGGCCGAATCGGCGAAGCCGAAGAAGATCGCCATTCAAACCACCGGCGAGCGTGAGGCCATCGGCACCGGCACCCCGTCGTAGCCCGGATTTCACACAGGACAGCCCCGG
>CBFGRG010000267.1:0-5216 GCA_965651105.1 uncultured bacterium
GATAGTCATGCCGCGCCTTGCGGTATGCCTATCCGGCATCAGACTCGACATGAACACTGCCGGAATTCGAACATTGGAGGGTCAGATTATGGATTCGGAACTCACACAGTTCACCCCGCGAGACGGCATGAATGTCTTCGGTTCGGACGGTGACAAGGTCGGCGAAGTCGACGCGGTTGAGCGGGATTACTTCGTGGTCCGCAAGGGCTTCTTCTTCCCGGAAGATCACTTCATCCCGCGCAATGCCATTGCCAATTTCGACGAGGAAAACATTTACCTCCAGTACACCAAGGACGAGGTTCTCTCGCAGGAGTGGACCACCCAGCCGGATGCCGGCACATGGGACACCACCACGCTGGCCGGCACGACGGTCGATGACCGCCGTGACGACCTGGTGGAAGTGGACACCACCTCACAGCCCGGCCTGGATCCGCGCCTGGATGCGAGAGACGCGGTTGGAGCAGACGACCTTGACCGCGTTGAGCGCACCGCCGCGGCCTCCGACACCGACCATGTCAGCGTACCGGTGCACGAGGAAGAGATGGTCGCCAGGACCCGCGAGGTCGATCGAGGCGCCGTCCACGTCGACAAGGACGTGGTAACGGAAGAGGAGACCATCGACGTACCGGTGACCGAGGAACGCGTGGAAGTGACCCGCCGCAACGTCGACCGCGACGTGACGCCGGGCGAGGACGCCTTCCAGGAGGGCACCATCGAAGTGCCGGTCAGCGGCGAAGAAGTCGACGTCGAGAAGCGCACTCGCGTCGTCGGCGAGGTCGATATCGACAAGACCGCCGAGCAGCGCACCGAGCGCGTCCGGGACACGGTACGCCGCGAGGAAGTGACCGTCGACGACGAGGTCGAGGGCGATACTCGCTCCCGCTAACCTGCACCTGACTGTCGCAGACGTGATTCGAGCGGGCTTCCAGGTCGGAAGCCCGCTCTTGGCATTCGGGAGATGTGTGATTCACGATGTCGCAGTCGGTCTGGTAACGGGCTCTGCCCCTACGGACTACCCGGGTCGCGCTCCTCGTCGATATCGATCGTTTCGCGGCGAAGCTCGTCACGAATCGTCTCGGTCACGACCTGCGATCGCTTCGTGATTCGCACCTCCTCCACCAGCCGCAGGCGCTTCTCGACCACCAGGATCTCCTCGACCACCGGTACGACGGTCGTATCTCCCTCCTGGCGTACCGGTGGGATCTCGGGGATATCCTCCCCGATTGGGACCCGCTCGACGTCGACGACCTCATGCTCCAGCTCGATCTCTTCCTCGACCGGCTGCGTCTCCACCCGCTTGTGGATCAGCACGCGCCCTTGCGGCACGTCGTGTACGTGAGGCTCGAGCACCTCAGCGTGGACCGGCAACGTCATGTGCCCTTCCTCGCGTTCCTCCGCCGTCTCGGCCAAATGAAGCAGGTCGGCGCCGGAAATCGACAGGTGCACCTCTTCCGCCGTGGATCGCCGGAGGTCCACATCGGCGGCGGGAACTCCGGCAACCTGATCGCTGCCCTCCAGCCGGACGTGTAGCGTTGGCGGCTGATGTGCGACATCGACTGTGTCGACCGTGCCGATCGTGACACCATCCGCGCCGATCACGCGCGCGCCCTCAGTGAACTCGAGACGATCCATGGTGTTCTCCTGGGTGAAGACAGCCGTTTGTTACGCTGAGGTCATGCAATGGTCATGCCACGCGCCGCGGGCAGAGTGCGCGGTCCACACGAAAGACAGAGGCCCCGCATGAGCAACCGACTTGCCTCCGAGCCGAGCCCCTATCTGCAGCAGCACAAGGACAACCCGGTCGATTGGTGGCCGTGGTCCGATGAAGCGCTCGCCGAGGCGAAGCGCCAGCAAAAGCCGCTGTTTGTCAGCATCGGCTACGCCTCGTGCCACTGGTGCCACGTGATGGCCCACGAATCGTTCGAGAATCCGGAGATCGCCGGACTGATGAACGAGTGGTTCATCAACGTCAAGGTCGATCGCGAGGAGCGACCGGATGTCGATTCGGTCTACATGTCCGCCGTGCAGGGCATGACCGGCTCCGGCGGCTGGCCCCTGAATGTCTTCGCGACACCCGACGGCATCCCCTTCTTCGGGGGAACCTACTGGCCACCGTCCGACATGCGCGGCATGCCAGGATTCCCGCGCGTGCTCGAAACACTCCACCAGGCCTGGACCAACGACCGAGACAAGCTCCTCGAGAACGCAGATCGGGTGCTCGGATTCCTGCGCGAGCAGGAGCAGCCGATTTCGGCCACAGGGAGTGGCGACGCGGGCGCGACAGCTCTCTTGCAGCTCGAGGAGGCATTCGACGCCGAGTGGGGCGGCTTCGGTGGCGCCCCGAAATTCCCGCAGACGCCGACACTCGAGTTCCTGATCCGGCACTATCAGCGCACCGGCGCGTCGACCGCCCGGACGATGCTGACCACGACGCTCGACCGAATGGCGGCCGGCGGCATCCACGATCACCTCGGCGGCGGCTTCGCGCGCTACGCCGTCGACGGCACGTGGACCGTCCCCCACTTCGAGAAGATGCTCTATGACAACGCGCAACTGATGCGGGTCTACCTCGAGGCATGGGTCGCAACAGGCACAGCGCGCTACGCGCAGGTGGTGATCGACATCGGGCAGTGGCTGTTGCGCGAAATGCGACTGCCAGGCGGCGGGTTCGCCTCGGCGCTTGATGCCGACAGCGAGGGGCGTGAAGGGGCGTTCTATGTCTGGTCGGATCGCGAGATCGACTCGATGCTGTCGCCCGACCACGCCGCCGTCGTCCGGCAACGCTTCGGGATCACCCCCGGCGGCAATTTTGAAGGCGAGAACGTACTGACGATCGCCGCGACGCTCGACGAGATCGCCGATTCCACCGGTCAGCCGGCCGAGCGGGTCGCGGAGCTCCTCGACGCCGGCGCGACGATCCTGCGCGAACATCGAGCCCGCCGCCAGCGGCCGGCGCAAGACGACAAGGTGGTGACCGCGTGGAACGGCGAGGCGATCGGCGCACTTGCTCTCGCAGGTTCGGCGCTCAGCCTGCCGGTGTTCGTCGATGCTGCCCGGCATGCAGCCCTGCACCTGCTCGATGAAGCCCGGGACGAAAACGGGCGGCTGTGGCGGATGACCCGGCAGGGTGAGCGACGTGGCAACGGCGTGCTGGAAGACTACGCCTTCCTCGCCGAGGGGCTGATCCATCTTCACCAGGCGGATGGAGACATCCGCTGGCTGGAGGAGGCCAGCGCGCTGATGGATACGGCCATCGCGGAGTTCGGACGCGATGACGGACCCGGATTCTTCGACACGCCCCACGGCAGCGACGATCTCGCCATCCGGCCGCAGTCGATTCAGGACAACGCCACACCTTCCGGGAACGCCGTCGCCGCCGACGTGCTGCTAACCCTCGGCACGCTCACCGATCGGCACGAGCTGGTGGAACGAGCAACTGCGCTGGTGGCGAACATGGGTGCGCTGATGGAGCGACACCCAATGGGCTTCGGCCGCTACCTTGCGGTGGCCGAGCGGCTGGCGACGCCCCGATACACGCTCGTGATCGGCGGCGACCCGGCGTCTCCCGGTCACGCTCGCCTCACGCGAACGGCACTGCGGTATCCAGGCACGAGCCTCGTGATCGCCCATGCGACGCCGGAACTGACTGGTGACAGCCTGGAGCGATTCCCGGTGCTGCGGGATCGGGGCGGTCGCGATGGCGCCAGTGCGGCGTGGCTCTGCCGGGAAGGCGCATGCATGCTGCCGGCAGTCTCGCCTGCCGACCTGGCCGAACGTCTCGCGGAGATGGAGTCGGAGCTCTCGGCAACGACCTGATAATTGTCAATCCATCGTTGCCCGTCTCGTCAGAGCACAAGCACGATGATGACGGCGACGGCGATGAGGAGCAGCGAAGAAAGCAACGCGACGATCCATGCCCCCTGCCAGGGAGGTGGCGACGCGGATCCCGAACGCGACGGTGGCGAAGAGGCGCCACCCCGGCCAGCGTCCCTTGAGCTCGTTGCTGGCCCCGCAGCCGGCGGGGTGATCGGCACGAATCGTGACGGAGTCGGCTCGGACTGGCGACCGGTCGCGGCAACGTCCCGGGACGAACTGCTGACGTCGACCTCTGGAGCGGCGTCTTCAGGTTCGGCCGATGGATGCGCGCCGCGCCCGGGGCCAAGGGTCTTCAGCCACGCCGGCAGGTCGTCGTCGCTGAGGAAGGTGCGGGGATCGATGACGGAATCATCTGCCTCGGGAAGCTCGGCGGCGGCGTCCGGCTCCGGTGCCGTCACCTCGCGGTCGGACAGCGTTCTCCACGCCGGTGGCCGTCGCAGCCAATCCGGCATCGAATCGGTCAGCCCACCGTCGGGGATCAGAGGCAAGTTGGTTTTGTCCTCGCGATCAGCCATGCAGTCGAGCTCCCGAGTGGCAGCCAATGGGGGCCGAGCCGGCGCTACGCAAAATTGTGTCAGCCCCGCCGGGGTCGAGCCAGGTCGTCAGAATCAAGCCAAAGCGTCACGGGGCCGTCGTTGACCAGCGCAACCTGCATCTCCGCGCCAAACACGCCCGTGCCCACCGCGAATCCAGCATTGCGGAACCATTCGGCACAGGCATCGACCAGCGGCTCGGCATGTTCGGGTCGGGCGGCCTTGCTCCAGCTCGGGCGCCGTCCCTTGCGCAGGTCGCCGTAGAGCGTGAACTGCGACACCACCAGCATACCCGGCGCCTCACCTGCCGCGAGCAGGTCGAGGGCTGATCGATTCATTACCCCGTCCGCATCGTCAAAAATTCGCAGGTTGGCGACCTTCTCGCACAGCGGCGGCACGAGCTCGGCGCTGTCGTCGACGCCGATGCCGACCAGCAGCACCAGCCCGGTGTCGATCGCGCCGGTCGTCTCGCCATCGACGGTGACACGACCTTCGGTGACACGCTGGATCAGGATACGCACGACAATCCTTTCGAATAGGGCCGCCACCGGGGCGGCACCACGAGCGAGGCTGCCATTACGGCCTGGCGGCGATGGTAGCGACGGCGACGGCGGCGATCCCCTCTTCCCGCCCGACGAAGCCCATCCGCTCGTTGGTCGTCGCCTTGACGCTGATCGTTTCCGGCGGCAACCCGACACAGGCACCGATGGACGCCTGCATCGCCGCCAGGTGCGGATTGATCTTCGGCGCTTCGGCGACGACGGTCACGTCGACATGGATCGGCTCCATGTTGATTTCCCCGAGCAG
>CBFGRG010000268.1:0-5211 GCA_965651105.1 uncultured bacterium
AGGGGTGGGGCAGTTCTCCCCTCCATTGGAGGGGAGTCAGTGGGGAGGACCCTCGGCAAGCTCGGAGTGACGTTGGGGTGGGGCGCGTTTTCAGGATCACACAGACGGTCCTCCCCCACAGATGCATTCGAACGATTGGAGATTCGCCAATGACCGATACAACGATGACCCGGGAGCGACCCGGGATGGTGACCGGTGCGCGGTGGGCGCTACTGGCGCTTGCCGGGCTGTTCACGCTCGGCGCCTTCACCCAGTTCTTCCTGGTCGGCGTCAGCTACTTCGACAATCCCGTGCGCTGGAAGGATCATGCCGATCTCGGCAACGTGCTCGGGCTGCTGACCTACCTCATCTGGATTCCTGCCGTGCTCGGCCGCGCCGGCACACGGGTGATCCTCGGATCGATCCTGCTGCTCCTGCTCTTCATGGCGCAGCACGCATTCATGGAAATCGACAGCTCGATGGTGAACGCCCTCCACCCGCTCAACGGGGCGGTGATGCTGGTGCTGGCGTTTTGGCTCGCTCAGCGGGCGCTCGCACTGGCTCGTGGCCAGGACACCAGCACGCATGAAAGGATTGCCTGATGAATACCATTGTGAAAGTTCTGATCGGCCTCGTCGCCGGGTATCTGGTCGGTATCGGGCTCGGCGCGATCACGGCCTTCGTCTTCGGGTTCGAGGATGCTGCCCGATTCGTCGCGATCGGCTGTGGTCTGCTCGGTGCCGTGCTCGGCCCGGTGCTGCTTGCCGGGCGCGACCTCGGCGCGCGATGATGGCCCCGCGGTATCGATGTTGCGTCGAATGTCTCCCTGAATGCGAAGGATTCGCGGTGAAGGGAGACACAAAATGGACGATACGCGCAGCGATGACGACCTTCGGGAGATCATGGACGTGGCAACCAGCCGGCGGCAGCTGTTCCGACGTTCGCTGCTCGGTTTTGCGAGCCTCGGCGTCGTCGGTACCCTGGCCGCCTGTGGCGATGACGACGACGATGAGCCGACCACAGGCGGTGGCGAGGGCGCGGAGGAGCCCGGCGATGAGCCTGGCATCGGCGAGGAAACCGGCATCGGCGAAGAGGGCGAAGACGACGGCACCGAGGAGAGCGTTTCCGAGGAGGAAGGGCCCGGCGAGGAAGAGGACGGCTAGGTCGCCCGAGGCTCGCGTCCGATGGGGCTCCGTCCTCCAGCCGTCGCTTTCACCAGCGGTCAAGGAGGACACATGCACCCGGCAGGGCTGAAACCGGGCACCAGGATCCTGATCGTCGAGGACGACCCGTCGATCTCGCGCCTGCTCGAGCTGGAGCTGGGCCACCGGGGGCTCGATGCGCGACCCGTCACCGACGGGCTCGCCGCGCTCGACGCCGTCGCCAGCTTCCGGCCGCAGGCGATCATCCTCGACATCCTCCTGCCGGGCATGGATGGTGAGACGATCCTCGCCCGCCTGCGCCGGCAGGGCGACCAGACGCCGGTGATCATGCTCACCGCGCGGGACCGCTCGTCGGACAAGATCCGCAACCTCGACGTCGGCGCCGACGACTACCTCACCAAGCCGTTCGACATCGACGAGCTGCTGGCGCGGCTGCGGGCAGTGCTGCGCCGGGTCGAGCCGGACGAGATCGTGCGCGTCGGCGGGTTGGAGGTGAACACCACGCTGCGCGAGGTGCGGCACGACGACGCGCCGGTGACGCTGACCGCGCGCGAGTACGACCTGCTGGAGTACCTCGCCCGCAACGCGCGGCACGTGCTCTCGCGCGATGCCATTCTCGATGCGGTTTGGCGCGAGCACCCGGATGTCGACCCGAACGTGGTCGATGTCTATATCGGCTACCTGCGCCGCAAGCTCGACGGCGCCGGCGCGCGGCGGCTGATCCAGACCGTGCGCGGCGTCGGCTTCACGCTGCGGGAGGGGTAGCCCGTGCTGTCATCGCTGTCCATCCGCTGGCGGCTGACGATCTTCAACACCATCGTGATCCTGCTGGTGGCGCTGGTCATCTTTGCCGTGCTGGCGGTGGTCACTGTCCGGGCGGTGCAAACCGGTGTCGAGCAGACGGTCGAGCGGCGGGCCTCCGAGGTGACGCGACTGCTGGAAACCGGGACGCAGCCGGACGATCCCTCGCTCGGCGGGTTCGTCGACGACGATTTCCTGATGCTGGTCCGAGCCGCCGATGGCACGGTGCTGCGCGAGATCGACAGGGAGCCGGCTCGCTATGACGACCTGAGCGACGATCAGCGCGAGGAGCTGTGGCGCAAGGTCGTCGCCACTGACGATGTCGCCACCGTGAATCCCAGTGAGCTCTACGGCTACGGCGTGCCCGTGCACACGGCCGACTCGGAGGCGCGGGTGGTCGAGGTCTGGCGGTCCTACGACCAGGCGGCCGAGGAGGTGGTGCCGTTCCTGCCGGTAACCACATTCGTGATCCCGGGCGTGGTGTTTCTGGCGATCGCCGGATCGTGGCTGATGGCGAAGTCGGCGATGGCGCCGGTGAGCGAGATCGTGCGCCAGGCGCGACTGATCGGCGAGCACGATCTCTCCCGGCGGCTACCCGTGGAGCGCCCGCACGACGAGATCGGCCAGCTGGCGACCACATTCAATGGGTTGCTGGCGCGGCTCGATGTCGCCTTCCGGCAGCGGGAGGAGCTGCTGCGACGGCAGCGGCAGTTCGTCGCCGACGCCAGCCATGAGCTGCGGACACCGCTGACATCGATCGAGGGGTACGCGCGAATGCTGCGGCAGTGGGGCACGCAGGACCCCGAGGCGACCCGGGAGGCCGCCGAGGCGATCGAGCGCGAGGCCGGCCGCATGCGGCGGCTGGTGATCGGCATGCTCGATCTCGCTCACGGCGACGTCGGCGTGGAGCTGGAGGCCGGCCGGCACGACCTGCGAGAGGTCGTCAACGACGCGGTCGGGGCGGCGCGCATGGCGTCGGGCGGCAAGGTCGGGGTGTTCGCGGAGATTCCGCCGGAGCCGGTGGTGGCGGAGGTTGACCGAGAGCGGATTTACCAGGTGCTGGGGATCCTGCTCGACAACGGGATCAAGTACACGCCGGAGGGAGGTTCGGTGACGGCGGCGGTCCGGCGATCGGGGGATACCGTGACGCTGTCGGTGCGCGACACCGGCGTCGGCATCGAGCCGGAACACCTGCCGCACATCTTCGACCGGTTCTACCGAGCGGACGCGGCGCGGTCGGCGGGCGGCAGCGGGTTGGGGCTGGCGATCGCGAAGCAGATCGTCGAGAGGCACGGAGGGGAGATCGCAGTCGAGAGCGAGCCGGGCGAGGGCTCGACGTTCACTGTGACCTTGCCAGCCGAGGGGCCGCCGCCGACTGCGGACGCAGAACACGACCGTAGACCCGGATTTTGATATCCGGGTGACCCTCGCAGAGGCCGACCATCGCTGCTCACGACCAATGAACGATTGTCATTTCGACCAAGCGCCGTCAGGCGCGCGTGGAGAAATCTCTTGCGTTCGATGGTTGCAACATGGCCCGCAAGAGATTTCTCGACTGCGCACCCTGCGGGTGCTCCGCTCGAAATGACAGCAATGGGTCGTGCCGGGAATCGGACGTTGGACGCTGCGACGGACTCGCGCACCTGGGCGCGAGTCTGTTGGCACCTGGGGCGCGAGGCTACGGGGACCCGACCGTCACCACCTCGCGGTACCCCTCCGGCAGGGGATCGAGCGGCCAGATCGGGCGCTCGATGTTCTGGAACGGCAGGTCGGACAGGTTGGAGGTCGTGAATCCCGGCGTGTCCGTGCGAATGATCGTGCCGGCGATGTCCTTGAACCCGCCCCGGAAATGCTGCTGGGATTTGATGCCCACCACCCGCATCTCCCGCACATCGATGCCATGCAGGGCGAACGAACCAGCGTCCAGCGTTTGCTCGCGGCGGCTGCTCACCAGCACATCGACGTTGCCGATCACCAGCCGCGCCATCGGGCCGAGATTCACCAGGCGCCCGGCCCCCATCGGATTGCGCAGGATGAACTGGCCGTCACTCAGCACCTTGACGTAGGCCTCGGCCTCGATCGGCGCGCCGTGGAGGTCATCGGTGAACCCGCCCAGCTTCACCGAAATCGTCGCGCCCGCGCCCGCTTCGTGCGCCTGCTTCGCCGTTTCTGGATCCCACACGAAACCGAGGCAGGTCTTCGGCTCGTTTGCGGCCAGCATCGCCCGCAGCAGGTGGGTGCCGCTGCCCGGTGCTCCACCACCCGGGTTGTCGGACACCTCGGCGACGATCACCGGCAACTGGGTCGCCGCCAGCGCCAGGGCAACCGCCTCGTCGGCCCCTGGCAGCGTCTGCCGGAAGTCCTCCAGCGTCTCCAGAATCAGCCCGGCGACGTCCTCGGCCACCCGCTTCGCCAGATCGGCATCGTTGTCGGTGTGCACCAGCACCGACGTGCAGATCACGGAGACATCGGTGTGCGGGAAGCCGTGGGTGAAGCTGCAATCGAGCACGCCTGGCTCGGCCGACCACCGGTCGCAGCGCTCGTTGATGACCTTGGCTGGTCCCTCGAAGGTGGTGGACGGCGGAATGACGAGCGGCAGCTTGATCAGGTGCTTGAGCGGCTTCACTTCGCCGTTGACGATCTTTACCGCCGTCTCGAGGTTCTTCGCTCCGGCATCGTAGGTGTCGATGTGCGGGTACTCGTGGCAGTAGAACATCGCGTCGCAGTGGCGCAGCATCGCCTCGGTCGTGTTGCCGTGCAGGTCCAGCGACAGCACCACCGGGATGTCCGGTCCCACCAGCTCGCGCAGCTCGGTCAGGAAGGTGCCTTCCATGTCCTCGGTATGCTCGGCCGAGCCGGCTCCGTGCAGCGCCAGGCAGATGGCATCCAGCTCACCCGCTGCCTGGATTTGGGCGAACATGGTGTCGCGAATTTCCTCGTAGGCGGCCCGCGACACGGTTGCCGATGGCTGCGTGGTCGTCGTCAGCAGGGGGACCAGCTCGATGTTCCCCAGTCGCTCGGCGGTGTCGATCATCCCGCCGATGTCGTTCCGGACACCGCGGTGCCGCGGGATGATTTCGTCCCCGAGGGCCCAGTTCCGCAGCTTGAAGTCATCGATCTCGGTCAGGCCCGGGCAAAACGTGTTCGTTTCGTGCGCAAACTCGCCAATCGCAATCCGCATCTTGCTCTCCTGTGGCAACTCAAGGTAGCCGGTTCCGCTGAGGGGACGGTCCCTGATCTTCGCACAGGTGACAGCGTTACGAAACGG
>CBFGRG010000269.1:0-5156 GCA_965651105.1 uncultured bacterium
CGCCGGGGATGGTCCAGTCACCATCGAGGGCGAGCATTACACGATCCGCGACTACGAGGGCTACCCGAAGCCGGTGCAAACCCCACACCCCCCACTCCACATCGGCGCCGGCGGTCCGAGGATGCTGCGCCTCGCGGCGAGGGAGGCGGACATCATCGGGCTGCTGCCATCGATGGGCGGGCCAAACACGTTCGACGAGCGCGAAATCGGACCCGAGGCGTTCGACGAGAAGGTCGCGCTGCTCCGGGAGGTTGCCACAGAGCGCTTCGACACGATCGAGCTCAACATCCTGATCCAGGGGCTGGCCATAAGCGACAACCGGGAGGCGGCGATCCGGCGATTGCGCGAGGAGCGCGGCTTCGAAAACGAGCAGTGGTTCAACTCGCCGATGGTTTTTCACGGCAGCGTCAATCAGGTCGTGGAGCAAATGGAAGCGCAGCGCGAGCGCTTCGGCGTCAGCTACTACGCCGTCTTCGAGCATCAGATCGACGAGTTCGCCCCGATCGTCGACCGCCTCGCGGGGCGGTAACCCGGTGACAGCCGGGCGTACAATGGGGCGGGACCAGATCACAGCAATCCCATGTCGTCCGAGGTGATGTCATGCGCCACGCCGTTTCCCGCGAGGAGCTCCCCCGCTTCGAGGTCGGCCCGAAGGGGAGTCACGCCCGGATCTTCAATGGCGAACAGCACGAGCTGCCCTCGGTCTCGCTGATGCTCGCCGAGCTGCAGCCGGGCGAGGGGCCAGCCTGGCACCGACACGCCTACGACGAGGTCTTTTCGATCGCCGACGGCGAGGCGACGTTCACCATTGCCGGTGAGACCGTGACCGCCAGCTACGGGCAGGTCGTGCTGATCCCGGCCGGGATTCCGCACCGGTTCGAGAATAGCGGCGAGAGCATCCTGAAGCTGACGGCAGTCCACGTCGCGCCGAAGGTCGTCATCGAATGGCTGGACACGTAGCTGCGCGGGCCGCGCTCGACCTGACGTGGTGGTTTTGGCCGCAACGGGTTTCCAGGCGTCAGAAATGCGTTGACATGGGTGCCCGTCGACCGTGACAATCGCGTGCATCGACAACCCGCCGCCAACAGGAGACGCCAGGGTGCAGCCAGGCAAGATCACGCGCGACGACCTCATCGCCGCGATTCGTTCCGGAGAGATCGACACCGTCATCACCGCCGTGCCGGACATGCAGGGCCGCCTCGCGGGCAAGCGCGTCACCGGCGGCCACTTCCTCGACCATTGCCTGGAGCACGGCACCCACTTTTGCACCTACCTCCTCGCCACCGAGATGGAGCTGACCACACCGGAGGGTTTCGGCGCGATCGACTGGGAAAGCGGCTATGGCGACTACCTCGCTCGCCCCGACTGGGAGACGCTGCGCGTTATCCCATGGCTGGAGCGCACCGCGCTCGTCCTCTGCGACGCCGTCGATGAAGCGAGCGACGAATCGGTCGAGATCGCCCCGCGCACGATTCTTCAGCGGCAGGTCACGCGGGCCGAGGCGATGGGATTCGACCCGCAGATGGCGACCGAGCTCGAGTTCTACCTGCTGCGGGAGGGCTACGACGAGCTGCGCGACCGAGACCATCCCACTCCTACTCCGTTCGGCTGGTACAACGAGGACTATCAGCTCCTCCAGGCGACGCGGGGCGAGCCGCTCTACCGCCGGCTTCGCAACGAGATGACGGCCGCCGGCATCCCCATCGAGTTCTCCAAGGGCGAGGCCGCCGCCGGTCAGCACGAAATCAACATCCATTTTTCCGGCGCGCTGGAAGCGGCCGATCGGGCGATCCTCTTCAAGCACGGCGCCAAGGAGATCGCATGGGAGCACGGCCGCGCGATCACCTTCATGTCGAAGCCGCATCAGGACTGGACCGGCTCAAGCGGACACATCCACGCCAGCCTCTGGCGCGACGGCACAAGCGCCTTCCCGGCGAGCAACAGCGCGGAGATGTCGGAGACGATGCGCTGGTTCCTCGGCGGGATCATCGCCGGCGCGCGAGAGCTGTCGTTGCTGATGGCGAGCACCGTGAACGCCTACAAGCGCTTCGCGGCGGCCTCGTGGGCACCGGTCAACATCGTCTGGGGACGTGACAACCGGACCTGCGGCTTTCGGGTAGTCGGCAGCGGAAACGCCCTGCGTATCGAAAACCGGCTGCCGGGGGCGGACAGCAACCCCTACCTGGCCTTCGCGGCGATGCTCGGCGCAGGGCTGACCGGCATCGAACGAAAGATCGAGCCGCCGGCCGAGTTCCGCGGCAACGGCTACCTGGCATCGGACGCGCCCCAGATCCCCGCGGCGCTCTACCGGGCGATCGACCTGTGGGCATGCAGCGATCTTGCCCGCGATATCTTCGGCGAAGCGGTCCACGCGCATTACCTGAACGCCGCCCGGGTCGAGCAGGAGCTCTACGACCGTGCCGTCACCGATTGGGAGCGCCGACGCTACCTGGAACGCGGGTGATATCCGCCCCCTGCCTGGTCACAGGCGCCGCTCATGCCGCCCATACGCAGGGCAGGGAACAACTCTCCATAAATGAAGATACGTAACCTGCAGCCAGGTTGGCATTGTAAGGCGTGGTGGGCGTGGAAACTCAATCGGATTCCAAACGAGACCGCGACAGCATGTGCGACTGCAAGTCACAGACACCCAAGAGGTCTGATATCTATCCTCGTGAGCCTTGGCTGATTTTGAGAAACTATACCCCGATCACCTCGCATCAATATCGAAATACTGAATTCGAATCCTCCTTGAAATAGAGACAGGTTGTGAGCGCTCCCAAGCGTATTTGACAATACGACTTTCGCCCAGCTATCGTATGCGCGGGCAATCTATCAAAGTGCCGGAGATCGTTAATCGCGACGCGAGTTGGAAAACTCGCACAGGGGCAATAAAAAAGCATCAGCGGGGCGCCACGCCAATGACTTCCCCGCCAATGCTTCTCGTACTGGAAGCCGGTTCGTGGCTCCCTGTTGGTTGCAGTGTATCACGCCGCCATTGGCGCGCTGTGCTCGCACGAGTCATGAACCGAGCCTCCCAGGTGTCACTACGGACAGAGTGTCCGTACCAGGGGAGGGATCAGCATGTCCTTGCGGGCTCACGACCGTGCCGATCTGTCACGTCTTGCCATATCCGTCGAGCCGGTTTCGCCGACTCGGCCTGCCGCCCTCGAATCGTCCATCCCAATCCAGCTTTCGTCAGCCCGAACCAGGCCCGAAGGAGCATCTCCGCTCCTCCGGCGGCTGTCGTGGTATGCGGTCGTGGGCGTCATCTCCACCCTCGTTCAGGGCGTCCTGCTCTTTTCGCTGACACGAACGGGCATGAGCGTGCCGCAGGCAACGCCAATCGCGGTATTGCTCTCGGGCTTCGTCAACTTCTCCCTCAATTACACCATCACCTGGCGTGACCGCTTCGCCACGCTGAGCCGCGCCCAACGCCGCCGATGGTTCCTGCCGCTGTTCACCGTGTTCGCGATCACCACGCCCACGCTCTGGCTGGAGATTGCTGGTATCACAGCGGCCCAGCGCCTGATCGGCGGCCCGCTCCTGCTCACCTGGATCGCGGTGAAATCCATCGGTTCAATCGTCGCCTTCGTTGGCGCCGATCGTCTTGCGTTCGGCGTGATGGCACGCGTTGCCCGTCACGCCGTCTCGCCGTCGGCAGAGATCTGTCGGATCGTGGCCGCGTGGCGCGCAATGCGGCCGGAACAGTGGCTAAAGAACGTCTTCGCCAACATCCTGACTATGCCGCTCCTGACCACGCCTCAGGCGTCGCGAGCCGCGGCGTGTCCCAGTGGCGAGCAATGTGGCACCTCAACCAATGCGGAACATCGGGCTCGCGTCATCGCGCTTGTTCCTGCCTGTAATGAGGAGGAGTTGATTGCCCAGACGATCGAGTCGCTCCTCGTACAAACCCACAGCCTCGACCACATTGTCGTGATCGCGAACAACTGTACTGACAGGACCGTGGAGATCGCGCTGGAGTACGCAGCGCAACATGACGCCATCCATGTAATGGAGATCAAGGAGAACAAGGGCAAGAAGGCAGGCGCGCTCAACCAAGCGCTGGCCCGGCTTGATCCAGGCCAATGGGATTTCGTCCTGCAGATGGATGCCGACACACAGCTGGACTCTCGGCTTGTGGAGGAAGGCCTGCTTGAGTTTCGGCGAGACCCGTCGATTGGGGGTGTCGGTTCGCGATGCTCTCTGAAGCCACGTCAGGGCAAGAGCTCGCGCTGGGAAAGCCTTCTTTGGTGCTTCCAGAACATTGAGTACGGATTCGGTGACAGCCGGCGCATCCAGAACGGTGGCAGGACCAATATCCTCGCTGGGGCCGTGTGCATGTATCGCATGCGCGTTCTCCAGGATGTTGCGGCGGAGCGATTGAGGCGGCGAGAGCGCGGCCTGGTGTGGCCCGAGGACTCCCTGGTTGAAGACTATGAGTTGACTCTGGATGCACAACGGCTCGGGTACCGCACGGAAATTGGTTTGCGGATGTTCAGCTGGACCGATGCCATGACGTCGGTGAGGGAGTTGCGTGACCAGCGATTTCGCTGGTACGGAGGGCATGCTGCCACGCTTCGGAGGCGAAAGTTCGCGTCCGAAGCGTGGAAAGAATCACTCGTCCAACTCTTTTACGTGTTGATCATCTTGAGCCGGATCGTCATGATCCTCGCGCTGTACGTCGTGCTCCTGACTATCCCCATTGCCCAGATCGAGCCGACCTGGTGGTGGTTGGCCGTGTTTGCACTCGTTATCGCCAACTACGTCCGGCGGTTTCGGTATGTGCAAAATCGAAGCCTTGCCCAATACCTGCTGCTGCTGACGCTCATCCCGATCGAGCTGTACATCACCTGGGATCAGGTGCTTACGCTCGTGGCCTATGGGAAAAACCTGATCAAGCCCAGTTCGAGCTGGTAGGAAGGAGCTTCGAGACACGTCCCATCGATCAAATCGCAGCGCACAGCGTCGAAGATCAAACCCCGGAGGATTGGGAGGAACCATCATGAGTACAGTTCATTCGCTTCCAAGCACAGGTGTGGGTACGGCTGCAGCCGGAACGGCGGGGATCGTTGGGTTCGTTCAGGACTCGCCAATCTGGCTGGCTCTCACGTGTCTCATTTTAGGACTCCATGTCCTGAATATGGTACGGCTCG
>CBFGRG010000270.1:0-5141 GCA_965651105.1 uncultured bacterium
TGCATTCCTTGACGTTCACGAGACATGGATGCGCGGCCAAGTCGCCGCTACGGTGCGATTGCTGATTGCCCCGGATCCAGACACGGGCCCCCGCCTCGTGTCTGGATGACGGAAATTCACGCCGGAGCCTTATCCCAGGGCGCGCTCGATGGCGCGGCGGGTGAGGTTGCGGGTGACCCGGGCGCGGTAGTCGGCCGGGGCATGCTTGTCGTCCATGATCTCGGCTCCGTCGGTCGCGTGAGCGGCCGCCGCCTTGATCGCCGCTGCGTCCGGGGTGGTCCCGCGCAGCGCGTCCTCGACCCCGGTTGCCCGGTAGGCGACGTCACTCGTGCCGGTGATGCCGACCCGAATCTCGGCGATCGCGCCATCGTCGCCTCGCGTCACAACCGCGGCGACGCCGACCGTCGCGTAGCCCGATGCCGGGTTCGCCAGCTTCTCGTAGGCACTGCCGGTGTTCGCCCCCAAGGTGGGCACCCGCACGGCGGTCAGCAGCTCATCCGGCGCCAGCGCCGTGGTCAGGAACCCCTGGAAGAACTCGCCGATCGGGATTTCGCGGTCGCCGTTCGGGCCGGTCGCCAGCACGGTCGCGTCGAGCGCGAGAACGCCGGCCGGGTAGTCGGCGGCGGTGTCGGCGTGGGCGAGTGCGCCGCCAATGGTGCCCATGTTGCGCACCTGCTGGTCACCAACGAGGTTGGCCATTTCGGGGATCACCGGCACGCGCTCGGCCAGCTCGGCGCTGGTCGCAAGCTCGCGATGGGTGACAAGCGCGCCGATCACGACGGCGTCGCCCTCGACCGTGATCGAGCGCAGCGCCTCGATGCCGGTGATGTCGATCAGGTGCTCTGGCTGGGCCAGGCGCAGCTTCATGATCGGCAGCAGGCTGTGACCGCCGGCGATCAGCTTGCCGGTGTCGGCATGCTGTTGCAGCAGGGCCAGCGCGTCGCCGACTGTCGTGGCCCGGTGGTAGGTGAATGGTGCGGGAAACATCGATCAGACCTCCACCGCGTCGCTGTCGACCTTCAGGTCATCGGCTGACAGCCGTTCGGCCGCGACCTGCACTGCCCGGACGATGTTCTGGTACCCGGTGCAGCGGCAGATGTTGCCCTCCAGCGCGTGGCGAATGTCCTCGTCGTCCGGATGCTGGTTGTCGCGCAGCAGCGCCAGCGACGAGAGCACCATGCCCGGCGTGCAGTAGCCGCACTGGAGACCGTGCTCCTCCCAGAAGATGTCCTGCAGGGGATGCAGGTTTTCCGGCGAGTCGGCAAGGCCCTCGATGGTCGTCACCGAGCGGCCCTCGACCTGCGCGGCAAGCACCATGCAGCTCTTCACCGCGCGGCCGTCGAGCAGCACCGTGCAGGCGCCGCACTGGCCGGTCTCGCAGCCGGTGTGCGTGCCGGTGAGCCCGAGATCTTCTCGCAGCATGTGCAGGAGCAGGGTGCGAGGCTCGACATCGATGGTGTGATGCTCGCCATTGACCCTGGTCGAAACGGGGATGGTCGTGGCTTCCACGAGCGATTCTCCTTGAGGCCGGTACAGCGCCGGCCGTATCGGGTGAACGGTGCCTATGCCTGCTGGGTGGCAGCGGCCTTCTGTTCGAGACATTTGAAGAACTGGCCGACGATGGTCGACGCGGCCGGCTGGATCACCCGGCTGCCGATCCGGGCGAGGGTGCCGCGGACATTGGCGTCGCCGGACCACTTGACCAGCGTGCCGCCGTCATCCTCGATCAGCTCGAGCATGCCGTCTCCGGAGACCTGGCCCTGCGGACCCTTGCCCTCGACGCGCATCCGGTAGCTGCTCGGCTCGTTGCGGTCGCTGATCTTGACCTTGCCGGTGAAGGTCCCCTTGATCATGCCGATGCCGATCTTCATTGTCGCCGAGTACTCGTCCTCGCCAGTCTCGTCGAGCTGCTCGCAGCCCGGCAGGCACGAGCGCAGCGTCTCAGGGTCGAGCATGAACTGGTAAACCTGCTCGCGTGGCGCAGTGAAGCGATGTTCGCCCGAAAGTTGCATGGAAGGCTCCTTGTGTGCGGGCGGGGCCATGCGTGCCCCGCCGTGCCGAAGAGGTCTCCCGCGATGTTCGCACAAACGCCGCCGCCCGGCTATGCCTCGTTGACCACCTGCAGGTCGCACGACCGCAGGATTTCAGCGATCTGCCGGGTATGCTCCCGCGTGAGCGGGGTGTGCGGATGGGCGGTGTCGGGGTGTTCGATCAGCCCTTGCAGCCAGAGTGCGACCTTGAAGGCGCCGTGCGCGGCGGCCGAGCGGCCGTACTCCGATTGCGGCGGCACATTGACGATTTCGAACAGGCGAATGAGGCGCTCCTGCTCCTTCCGGGCTGCCTCCCAGTCGCCGGCGACGGCGGCATTGTACAGGCGGACGAATCCGGCGGCGTCGATGTTGCCGAGGCCCGGCACGAGACCGGTCGCCCCCACGAACATGGCGTTGTCGGCGGTTAGCTCGGAGCCGGTGAAGACGCGGAAATCGGGCAGGTCGCGATTGTCGAGCACGACGCCGCGGAAGTTGGCATCCTGCCCGCTGCTGTCCTTGAGCGCGGTGATCGCGCCGCTCTGGGCGAGCTCCCGCAGCACCGGCCGCTCCAGCTTGACGTGGGTGGCCGACGGGATGTCGTACGCGAGGATCGGCAACCCGACCGCATCGTGGACCAGCTGGTAGTGGCGCACGATCTCCTGGCGCGAGGGCGTGATGTAGAACGGCGGGCACACCACGATCCCGTCCGCGCCCAGCTCCCGGGCGCGCGTGGCGCGATCGATCACCCGCGCTGTGGAGAAATCGATGCAGCCGGCCAGCACTGGCACCCGGCCGGCGACCTGGTCGACGGCGGTGGCGATGACAACATCCTGGTTGTCAATCGAGAGAAGCGGCGACTCGCTGGTCGAGCCGAGCGCGAAGATGCCGTGCACACCCGCGTCGAGCAGCGCGTCGATGAGGGTTCGGAAGCTTTGCTCATCGATCGCGCGCTCTGGGGTCATCGGTGTGGAGATCGGCGGAATGACGCCGTAGAGGCTTGACGGTTCGAGGGTCATGATCGTGGTGCCTTTCCTGGCTGTAATCGTGCAATCGGGCCGGTTGCGTTGCTGGGCAACAGGATGCCCGCAATTCGCCAATTGGGCCAGCCCCTGTGCCGCTCGTTCGCCGGCAATCTCGTCGTGTCTGGCAGCTCAGCCGGACGCGCAAGAGCCCTCGGTTTGGCGCCAGGGAAGAAATTGATCGGGACGGCGTTGGTTTCGCTACAGCCGCGGGTCGAGAGCCTCGCGCAGGCCGTCGCCGATGAAGTTGATCGCCAGCACGCAAATCACGATCGCGATGCCGGCCGGAGCCCACTGCCACAGGTCGTTTTCCATCGCGCTGATATTGCGGGCGACCTCCAGCATGTTGCCCCAGCTCGGGGTCGGCGGCTGCACGCCCAGCCCGAGGAAGGAGAGTCCGGCTTCGAGCAGGATTGCCGCCGCGATCCCGAGCGTCGCGTTCACGATGAGCACGTCGATCACGTTCGGGAATGCGTGCCGGAACATGATGCGCCGGTCGGGCGCGCCGATCACCTGCGCCGCTTGCACGAACTCAAGCTGGCGCAGCAGCAGAAACCGGGCGCGCACCAGCCGGCAGGGGACCGGCCAGTTGAGCAGGCCGATCAGGAAGATCGTCTTCCAGAGCCCGGGACCGGTGATTGCCGCCACGGTGAGGATGATGATGATCGCCGGGAAGGTCATCATCACGTCGGTGAAGCGCATGATCGTCGCGTCGATCAGCCCGCCGCGATAGCCGGCGATGGCGCCGAGCAGCGCGCCGATCCCGATCGAGATCACCACCGAGGCGACGCCGACCAACAAAGAAACCCGGCCCGCGTAGACGGTGCGCGCGAAGGTGTCACGCCCGGTGCGGTCGGTGCCGAACCAGTGATCCAGCGAGGGCGGCTGGTTGCGGGCACGCAGATCGATCGACGCGTAGTCGTGCTGGGCGATGAGCGGCGCGGCGATGGCGACGATCGAGATGAGGGCGAGGACCACGAGGCTGATGACGGCGAGGCGATGCCGGGCGAAGCGGCGGACCCCGACTCGCCACGGCGCCTCGATCTTCACCGCGCGCTCGGTGAGGCGCGCGCCGCGGCGGACTGCCGGTGCGGATGACTCACTCATAGCGAATTCTCGGATCGATCAGCGCGTAGGTCAGGTCGGTCAACAGGTTCGCGGTGAGGATGATGATCGCCAGGATCAGGGTCAGGCCCATCACCACCGGGTAGTCGCGAGCGTTGACGCTCTCGACGAACAGCCGACCCATACCGGGCCACGTGAAAATCGTCTCGATGAATACGGCGCCGGCCAGCAGGTTCGGGATGTAGGTGCCGATGATCGTCGCGATCGGGATGAGCGCGTTGCGGAGACCATGACGCAGCACGACCGGCCGGTACCGGAGACCCTTGGCGTAGGCGGTGCGGACGTAGTCCTGCGAGAGGGCCTCGATCAGTGACGAGCGGGTGTAGCGCATGGTGCTGGCGACGTACTGGATCGCGATCACCAGCGATGGCAGGATCAGGTGATGGATCCGGTCGAGCAGGCTGCCATCGCCGGACGTGGTGTAGCCGCCGGTGGGGAACCAGCCCAGGCGAACAGAGAAGATATAGAGTCCCACCAACCCGGCCAGATAGACCGGCACGGAAATGCCGAACAGCGCCGTCGACGACAGCAGCATGTCGAAGGCGCTGTTGCGCTTGATCGCGGTGAGAATCCCGAGCAGCAGCCCGAGGGAGACACCGATCACCAGGGCCGTCGACATCAGCAGCAGGGTCGGTCCCATCCGGCCGCCGATCATGCTGAGCACATCCTGCCCGGTACGGGCACTGACGCCGAGGTTGCCCTGAACCGCCTCGCCCAGCCAGATCAGGTAGCGCTGGGGCAGGGGCTTGTCGAGACCGAAGCGCTCCCGAAGCGACTCGCGTTGTTCATCCGACAACGTCGCATCGGGCGGCACGTACGCGCTGAGCGGATCGCCAGGGGTCGCCTGCAGAAGCAGGAAGCTGAGTATGGTGACGACGAGCAACAACGGGATGTTGATGACGAGCCGTCGCTGGATGTATCTCCCCATGGCGGCGCTCCAGTCGGTGAACGGGAATGGATCATGGGA
>CBFGRG010000271.1:0-5102 GCA_965651105.1 uncultured bacterium
GCACATGCGCGATGGCGAGATCGTCACCGAGGCGGCAGACACCACACCGGAGGCGCCGCCAGTATCCGTCCTGGCGTTTCCCGCCGAGACGCCTGACGAACAGGTCATGGCTCCAGCTGCCTACGAAGGGACCGAGCTATGAACGACATCTTCGGCGTTCCGATGGGCGCCATCCTGATAACCTTGCTCGCGTTGCTCGGCGTCTGCGTCCTGTTCGTGACATGGGTCGCCGTGCGCCGCCCGGTGATCTTCAAGCTCGGGTTCCGCAACATGCCACGACGGATGCACCAGACGACCGTCGTCGTGCTCGGCCTGATGCTGTCGACCCTGATCATCGCCTCGGCGCTGGGTGTCGGCGACACGGTCGACCACTCCATCACCGGCGAGGTGTACGACAACCTGGGACCGATCGACGAGCTGGTCGTCGCGAACCGGGACGCATCCGCCGATGTCGACCTGGTCTCCGAGGGAGCGTTCCCGGCGACGGTGTTCGACTCGCTCGAGGCGACCGTCGCGGACGACGCGAGCATCGACGGCCTGCTGCCCCAGCTCGACGCGCGCGCGGCGATCATCCACGAATCCAGCCAGCTCGCGGAGCCGGACATCATCGTCAGCGGTGTCGATCCGGCCCGGATTGGCGATTTCGGCGAGCTGCGGGCACCGGATGGGGCGACGCTCGACCTGGGGGCGCTTGCCCCGAACGAGCTCATCCTCAGCGAGTCCCTGGCCACCGACCTCGACGCGGCGACCGGCGATGAGGTGACCATCTTCCACCATGACACGCCGTCGACATGGATCGTGGCCGGCATCGCCCAGGATTCCTATCTCAGCGGCACCCGACGCAGCGATGCCAGCGGGCTGGAGACGACCGGCCTGGTCATGCCGCTGGCGAGCGCGCAGGAGCTGACCGGCCAGCCGGATATGCTCTCCGCGATCGCCGTGTCCAACGCCGGCGATACCGAATCCGGCATGGAGCACACCGGCGAGGTCGTGCCGGTGCTGGAAGCCGCGGTCGCGGGCCAGGGTGTCGGCGTCGATCCGATCAAGCAGGATCGCGTGGAGACGTCCGAGCAGTTCTCGGCCGTCTTCACCGGCATCTTCCTGATCCTGGGGCTCTTCTCGATCGCGGCCGGCATCCTGCTGATCGTGCTGATCTTCACCATGCTCGCCGCCGAGCGGCGCCCCGAAATGGGCATGGAGCGGGCGGTCGGCACCCAGCGCCGCCAGCTCATCCAGCAGTTCGTGTCGGAGGGGAGCGGCTACGCGATCCTCGCCGGCGTGATCGGCTCGGCGCTCGGTGTCGCCGCGGCGATCGGCATCGCCTGGGGGATGCAGCAGATCTTCGGCGAATACGCCGCGGTCGAGTCGCACATCACCCCGCGGAGCGTCGTGATCGCGTATGCCGCGGGCGTGGTGATCACGTTCGCGACGGTGGTGCTGGCGTCCTGGAAGGTCAGCCGCATCAACATCGTCGCCGCCGTGCGCGACATCCCCGACGTCTCGGTGCACCACCGCAACAGGCGCACGCTGGCGTGGGGCGTCCTGCTCCTGCTGGTGGGCGGCCTGCTGACGATGATGGGCGCGAGCGACCACCAGGCGTTCTCGTTCATGTCCGGCATGAGCCTGTGGCCGTTCGGGATCGCGCTGATCCTCGGATTCTTCGGGGTGCCGGGCCGGCCGCTCTACACGACCATCGGCATCGCGCTCCTGGTTTTCTGGCTGCTGCCGGAAGACGCCTTCACGTGGCTCTTCGGCGACTACGACCTCGGCTTCGAGATGTTCTTCGTCTCGGGAATCGCCCTGGTCGTGGCGACGACGGTGCTCGTCGTCAACAACCTCGATCTCCTGCTGGCCGGGTTGAGCCATGTCAGCCGCCTCTCACGGCCGCTCATGCCGTCGATGCGGACCGCGATCGCCTATCCCGCCGCCGCGCGGGGGCGCACCGGCATGACCATCGCGATGTTCAGCCTGATCGTCTTCTCCCTGGTGATGATGGCGACCATGAACCAGAACTACGCCGCCAGCGTGCTGGGCGACGAGGCCAACGCCGGCTGGCACGTGCGCGCCGACCAGCTCGGGAGTGAGCCGATCGCCGACTTCACAGGCGAGCTGGAGAGCAATGGCGTCGACATCAGCGACTTCGAGGCCGTCGGCGTCACCCACAGCCCCACGACCTCGATCGCCGAGGCACGAGTAGCCGGCGCCGAGGACCCCGACTGGAAACAGTACCCGGTCGTCGGGATGGAGCCGTCATTCATCGACGGGAGCACGCTCAGCTTCGACCAGCGCGCAACCGGGTACGAGTCCGACGGGGCGATCCTCGAAGCGCTCCGCACCGAGCCTGGCGCCGTGGTGGTGGACGCGTTCGCGCTGCCGGCGGACGGTGACATCGGCGCGGACGAGAACGCCTTCGTCCTCACCGGCCTGGCAAGTGAGGACAAGACCTTCGAGCCGATCACGGTCGAGCTCCTGTTGCCCGCCGATGGCTCGACCCGCCATGTGAAGGTCATTGGCGTGATCGACTCGACGATCGGCAGCCTCTACGGCATGTTCGGCTCGCAGGCGACGATGGACACCGTCTACGGCGAGATCGCGAGCACCTCGTACTACCTGGCGCTCGACGATCCCGACCAGGCGGCAGCGACGGCGCGGGAGATCGAAGCGGCCCTGCTGAGCCAGGGGGTCGAGGGCAACTCGATTCACGACGAGCTGGAAGAGGCGCAGGCGATGGAGAGCGGCTTCCTCTACATCATCGAGGGGTTCATGGGACTGGGGCTGCTGGTCGGCATCGCCGCCGTTGGCGTGATCGCCTTCCGATCGGTGGTGGAGCGACGTCAGCAGATCGGCGTGATGCGGGCCCTAGGCTACCAGCGGCGAACGATCACCCTGTCGTTCCTGATCGAGACGATCTTCGTCGTCGGCTTGGGCGGCTTCGCGGGAACCGTGCTTGGGCTGCTACTGGCCCAGAAGCTCCTCGCCAGCGAGGACAGCGGCCTCTCGGACACGCAGTTCATCGTGCCCTGGGTCATCCTGATCGCGATCGCCCTCCTGACGAACGCAGCCGCGTTGCTCATGACCTGGCTGCCGGCGATGCAGGCGGGGCGCATCGCCCCGGCCGAAGCACTCAGATACGAGTAGAGCGCCGCACTCGAAAAGCGGGAGGGTCACGCGACACTCGTCCCCTGCCCCTGGCATCACCCGACTGGCGACACCGGCCCTGCTCAGGGTCGGTGTCGCGGTGCCTGGGCACCAACCGCGCGTGAAGGGCGCGCGCAACTACTGGTATCTTCGGATGAGTGACCTCGATGGCGCGTGTCGCGCCGCCCACCTGCCCGCCCCGGAGACACCATTGGACACCGCCACCATCGCTGCCATCGCCACCCCGCCCGGAGAGGGCGGCATCGGCGTCGTTCGCATCTCGGGACCCGACGCCGCCGACATCGCCGGGCGCATCTTCCACCGTGCCGGCCGAAAACGCCCCCTCGACCTGCGCGCCGTTGAGAGCCACCGCCTCCTCTTCGGCACCGTTGTCGACCCCGCCACACAGCAGCCAGTCGACGAGGTGCTGCTGGCGTGGATGGCCGGCCCCCACACCTACACCCGCGAGGACACGGTCGAGCTCTCCTGCCACGGCGGCCCGGTGCCGCTGCAGGAGACGCTGCGCCTCGCCCTCGCCGCCGGCGCCCGTCACGCCGAGCCGGGCGAGTTCACCCTGCGCGCCTTCCTCAACGGGCGGCTCGACCTCACCCAGGCCGAAGCCGTGCTCAACGTGATCGGCGCCCGCACCGCCGAGAGCCTGCGGCTGGCCGTCAGCGATCTCGCCGGCGACCTCACCCGCCGCCTGGAGCCGGCCAACGCCGCGCTGATCAGCCTGCTCGCCTACCTCGACGCCTCGGCCGACTTCCCCGACGACGAGATCGAGACCGCCGATATCGCCACCGGCCTGCGCGCCGCCCGGGAGGCACTGGAGGACGTCGTCGCCGGCTCGAAGGCGGGGATGCTCTACCGCGACGGCGCCCGGATCGCGCTTGTCGGGCGACCCAACGTCGGCAAAAGCAGCCTGCTCAACGCGCTGCTGCGCGCCGAGCGCGCCATCGTCACCCCGATCGCCGGCACGACGCGCGACGTGATCATGGAGACGATCAACCTGCGCGGCATCCCCGCGACGCTGCTCGACACCGCCGGCATCGTCGAGACGGACGACGTCGTCGAGCGAATTGGCGTGGAGCGCAGCCGCGACGCGCTCCGCACCTCCGCCGCCGTGGTGCTGGTACTCGACGGCTCGGAACCGCCCAAGGCCGGCGATCTCGACATCGTCCGGGCCCTTGCCGAGCGCCCGGCCGACGAGCGCACACCCGTCGTGATCGCGATCAACAAGGCCGACCTGCCGCAGGTGGGGCAGGGGAGGGCAACCGGCCTGCTTCCCGATGCGACCATCGTCCATCTCTCGGCCACGACCGGCGAAGGGCTCGAAGCGCTGGAGGACGCGCTCGCCGGCGTGCTGGGCGGCGCCTCGGCGCAGCCGGCAATGATCACCGCCCGCCAGCGAGCGGCGGTCGACCGGGCGCTGGCGCACATCGAGGACGCCGAGACGGCCCACGCCGCCGGCATCCCGCAGGATTTGCTGGCGACATCGGTGCGCGCGGCGCTCCACGCGGTCGGGGAGGTCACTGGCGAGCACGTCGACGAGGCGGTGCTCAACGAGATCTTCAGCCGGTTCTGTATCGGCAAGTAGCGATTGGGTTATCCACATTCTCTCCCCAATTGGCCGCGAATCACCCGGATCAGGGCACCGACGCAGCCACTAGAACATGCGTACGTACGCGTGACCCAGAATAATCCGCTTCCGGATGATCACGTTATCCACAATTATCCCCAACCGCCGCTGTGGATAACCCTTCCCGGGACCAACCCGTAGACCCGGGCCGAGGTGCCCGGGTACGTCGGAGTGCGGTGGTCCGATTCGAATCGGTTATTGATCCGAAGGGCGGTCCCCGCGAGATCCGCCCGCCGGACGCGACGCGGTCCGCCTCGACCGCTTCCCGCCACCAAAACGTTGTCATCCTGAGGCGTCATGCCGCGCGGCGGCACCACCACGCACA
>CBFGRG010000272.1:0-5092 GCA_965651105.1 uncultured bacterium
GACTATGCCACGTCGCGCAAGCAGTTCGACCGAGCGCAGGGGTTTGCCTCTCAGGTAGCTGACAAGGAGGCCCAGCTCTCCGATGAGACGGAGCAGTGGCGCAAGCGCGTCGGCTCGGGCTCGGTCGAGGTCCGCCCCGAGCACATTGCCGAGATCGTATCGAACCTGACGGGCATTCCCGTCGCCGAGCTGACCACCGAGGAGCGCGACAAGCTTCTCCACATGGAGGAGGTGCTGCATCGCCGGGTCATCGGGCAGAATGAGGCGATCGAGGCGGTGAGCGCTGCGGTGCGCCTGGCGCGGTCGGGTCTCACGGACGAACGGCGCCCGATCGCAACGTTCTTCTTCCTCGGCCCGACCGGTGTCGGCAAGACCGAGCTGGCCAAGGCCGTGGCCGAGACCGTCTTCGGCGATGAGGACGCGCTGGTTCGCATCGACATGAGCGAGTACATGGAGCGGCATGCCGTCGCCCGCCTGATTGGGGCGCCTCCGGGCTACGTCGGATATGAGGAGGGTGGCCAGCTGACCGAGCGGGTGCGGCGGCGTCCCTACAGCGTGCTGCTGCTGGATGAGATCGAGAAGGCCCACCCTGAGGTCCATAACATCCTGCTGCAGGTCTTCGACGACGGGCGACTCACCGATGGCAAGGGGCGCGTGGTCGACTTCACCAACACCATCCTGATCGCGACGAGCAATGTCGGCGCGGATATCATCCAGCAGGAACTGTCGGCGCCGGAGGGGGCCGCGAAAACGTATGATGAGCTCAAGAACGCGTTGATGGGGGTGCTGCATCGCCACTTCCGACCGGAATTCCTCAACCGCATCGACGACATCATCGTCTTCCACGCGCTGGATCGCGACCAGATCCGGCAGATCGTCGAGCTGCAGATCGAGCGGGTTCGCCGTGCCGCATCCGCCCAAGGCGTGACGCTCGAGTTCGACCCGTCAGTCATCGATCATCTCGCGGATGTCGGGTATCAGCCGGAGTTCGGCGCCCGGGAGCTCCGGCGCCAGATTCGAACGCTGGTTGAGACGAAGCTGGCGAGCGAGTTGCTCAGCGGCCGGGTCCAGGAGGGCGATACCGTCGTTGTCCGCTACGACGACGGGATGGACCGTGTCGTCCTGGAGAAGCAGACCGCGGAGGAGGCGGTGGTCGGGCGTAACGCGTCTGTGTGACGCCGCTCGGTCCCGCATAGACGCGGGTCCATGTCTGACCATTTATGCCAGCTTGATGGGCGCGACGAATGCAGGACTGGTCTCATGTGAGGGTACATACCGACTCGAGGAGCCGCTCCGTACCATGACGATTTTCAATTCCTGAGTCGGTACTTCGAAGAAACATCATGAAAGACATGCAAACCTCGAGGGTGCCTGGATCGTCGTCAAGGCGGAGCGTCCTGACATCTCTAAGGACGACGTCGAGGTCACCCTCGAGGCGGGCTACCTGATCATCAAGGGCGAGCGGAAAAGCAAATCAAGAGGTTAGCGAGGATCGCTACCATTGCATAGAGCGCGCCGTCGGCCGGTTCTAGCGGCGAGTGCCGATGCGCGAAGGGGTCGCAACCGGTCACCTCTCTGCACGACTTGAGGATCGCGTTCCGCAAATTACGGGCACCGAAGCCTAGTTCAGGCGAGCAATCCGCCAAGATGAATGAGATCTTCCAAATAACGGCTCGTCCATTATTGATGTGATCTTGCTCGACCGGGCAAACGGCCCGCGTTCGACACGCTGTTCAGAGTAGCCCGACGCGCATCATGCAGATCAGATACATGCCATTGGCGCCAACGAACGACGGCCGGGCACACCTGTCAACGGCTGGGTGCCGCTCGGTGCCTTTGATCCTCCGGATCCTGACCGGAATCTGCATGGCATGTATTCGAGTAAGGCCAGTTTGGTATGCCGGTGGTACGCCTGGTAGGATTCGAACCTACGGCCTTTGGGTCCGCAACCCAACGCTCTATCCCCTGAGCTACAGGCGCGCGCCAGACGGGAGTATACCCGCCGGTGTCGGTTGTTTCAACCGACGTTCGCGGGGCGGAGAGGGAGGGATTCGAACCCTCGATACGGGCATTACCCGCATACTCGCTTAGCAGGCGAGCGCCTTCAACCGCTCGGCCACCTCCCCAAGCGAACCCTCAAAGTCTAGCAGATCATCGCCCGTGTCGTCACGTACAGGCGCACGTTCCTGGCGTGCAGGCTGCTTCCGCGATGCGCTAGACTGTGCGGTGGAGAGGTGCCAGAGTGGACGAATGGAGCGGTCTTGAAAACCGTCGTGGCGCAAGTCACCGTGGGTTCGAATCCCACCCTCTCCGCCACTGAATCCGCACTCAAACCATCCGTGCCGGAAGCGCCGTCGTCAGGTCGACCGAAAAGGTCCAGGTCCCGGGCGTGCGGCTCAGGACCGTGCCGGAGGCCAAATCCTCCCATCGGAGCCCGGTGATCGTGATGTCCAGGCGTCGCGCGCCGGCGAGCGACTGACCCGAGAGGCCGAACTCCACCTGCCAATCGGACTGCGACCCGGTACCGACCCCTCCATCGGCGTGATACTCCGATCCCAGATCGTCACGTGCGGAAAGCTCCAGGAACGGCCAGGGAATCTCGTCCGGTGGCGATGTCAGGGGCATCTCGTCCAGGCGCGAGATGCGAACGTTCAGGATTCCGCCGCCATCGCGATGCTCCAGCGAGACGAGCTGGACAAGGACCTCGTCGTTGATCCTGGCGGCCTGCGCGACAGGTATGACCCCAAGCCAGTGATTGCCGACCTTGGCCGGTTTGGTGCGTGGTGGCAGCGCAACACCAGTGCTCTCGCCCATGGGACACCTCGCTGTTCCGCTTCGCGATCGCGTCATCATCATAAAGGGCCGGGACAAGCCCGGCCCGTACGCGACGTCTCCTGGCTTGTGGCGCGCTGCCTACCTGGCGGTGTCGCTGACGTCGATGGAGGACGTGGCCGGCCCGATGGGCGGCTGGACGGTGATCAGCTCCTGCCCATCCATGTAGGGCCGGATCACCTCCGGCACGACGATGTCGCCCTCCGGGGTCTGGTAGTTCTCCATGATCGCGATGATGGTTCGCGGCAGCGCCAGGCCCGATCCGTTGAGGGTGTGGACGAACTGCGGCCGCTTGCCCTCCTCGGGCCGGTAGCGGATGTTCATCCGTCGCGCCTGGAAGTCGTTGAACTTCGAGCACGACGAGATTTCCAGCCACTCCTGCGAGCCCGGCGCCCAGCACTCGATGTCGAATGTGTGAGCCGACGCGAAGGTCATGTCGCCGGTCGAGAGATCGAGCAGCCGGTAGGGGATTTCCAGCCGCGCGATGATGTCGGTTGCCTCGATAATCAGCCGGCGCAGCTCCTCGTCCGACTTCTCCGGCTTGACGAACTTGACCATCTCGACCTTGTCGAACTGGTAGACGCGCTTGATCCCGCGGACGTCCCGCCCGGCCGAGATCTGCTCGTTGCGGAAGCACGGCGTGTGCGCGGTGTGGTAGATCGGCAGGATCGACTCGTCGAGGATCTCGTCACGATAGAGGTTGGTGACCGGCACCTCGGCAGTCGGGATCAGCCAGCGGTCCTCGTCCTGCACCTTGAACAACGCATCGGCGAACTTCGGCAGGTTCCCGGTGCCGACCAGCATCTCGCTGAGCACCATGTAGGGCGGCGTGACCTCGGTGTAGCCGTGCTCGTTCGTGTGGATGTCGAGCATCCAGCGGGTGAGGGCGCGCTGCAGCTTCGCGCCGTCGCCGCGCAGCACATAGCCGCGGGTACCGGCGATCTTGACGCCGCGCTCGAAGTCGATGATGCCGAGGCGCTCGGCGAGGTCCCAGTGCGGCTGTGGCTCGAAGTCGAACTCACGCTTCGTGCCGTGCTCTTCGCGCACGACGTTGGCGGTCTCGTCCGGTCCGACCGGAACGTCGTCGTCAGGGATGTTCGGCAGCCCGATCAGGAGGTCGTGCTGCGCTGTTTCGACCGCGCGCACCTCGTTGTCGAGGGCTTCGATGCGATCCCCGAGCGCGCGCATCTCCGCGATTCGCCGGTTGCGCTCCTCGGTGTCCTTCGTCTTGCCGACCAGCTTCGAGCCGGCATTGCGCTCGGCCTTGAGCCGGTCGACCTCGGTGATCAGGTCGCGCCGGCGCTGATCGAGCTCGAGGATTTGGTCGATCGGCGCGTCGATGTTCTTCTTTCGGGCGGCTTCGCGTACGCGCTCGGGCTCGTCTCGGATCACCTGGATGTCGATCACGTGTCATCACCTCATCATGGGTCAGGAATCTCGCACTCCACGGCAAACTCTGCCACAGATGGCAGGGTTCAACGAGCAACGCCCCAGGCGTCTCGCGCAGAGCGCCTGGCGTTGCTCAGGTAGACGGAGATGCGTCGACGAGGATCAGCCCGGGGAGGAACTTGCTCCAGGCGTCGTCGGGGGTGCTGTCGAGGCGGCGCTCGACGGTGTAGTACTGGCTGGCTCGGGGCTCCCGCGGTTGCTGCCGGAGCGTCATCCGCGCCTCGGGCAGGCTCTTGCCACCCTTGCGATGATTGCACGGCTGGCAGGCGGCGACGACGTTGTCCCACGTATGAAGACCCCCGCGCGAGCGGGGTATGACGTGGTCGATCGTGAGATTGGAGCTGCGCACACCGCAGTACTGGCAGGTGTAATGGTCCCTGATAAAGATCTCCTTGCGCGTGAGCTTCACGCGGGGCCGGGGACGCTTGATCAGGTGGAAGAGGCGGATCACCGAGGGGAAGGGGAAGACCTTCGTGGCGCTTGAGATGTGGCCACGGGCGGCCTCGAGAAGCTCCGCCTTGCCGAGCAGCACGAGCTTGAGCGCGCGTCGCACGCTGCAGACGTTGAGAGGTTCGTAGTTTTGGTTCAGGACCAGGACGGAATCCCTCATCTGGCGGATCCTTCGGTGCTGGCTCGATCGGTCCGGCACACCCGCCGACCCGACATTTCACCTGCGACCTGTCGTTTTGGATGGTAGCACGTGGGGCGATTCGATCACAACGGAGATTTTGAAGTTCCTGTGAAGCGTTGTGTAGCGCAGTGAATCCTCTGGCGGATGGAGTCGGTCAGAGACGGGCCGGCGATGTCGTCG
>CBFGRG010000273.1:0-5088 GCA_965651105.1 uncultured bacterium
GAGGGCGCTCGGGTGTGTCGTCTGGGTCCCCTGATATCGGGTGGTGACCCGGCTTTATCGCCGTCTGGGTGGGTCACCGAAAGCCAGTATGGGCAGGGGGCATCAACGGATCGTCAACGGGATGTCCGGGGATCGCCTGGATTTGAGAAGTCGGAGGGAGTCTTCAGCCGTCGTCCGGCGCGAGGCGCGTTTCGGGACAGGGGATTGGTCCATTGCCATCACTGCGGAGTATCTGCCCGACCGGCGCGTCCTCCTCGTGAGTCAGAAGCCGTGGCGGGGCGTTGTGCCCAGTGGTGAGCGCGACCGGTTGCGGCACGAGAGGTGCTTGTCGTGACCCGAGGTGCTTGCTAGCATGCCGCCACCGACGTCCCGACGCGCCGAGTCCGCCGGGGAAACAGAACAGGAGGCGACGTGTTCCAGGACCTTCACGTCATCGATTTCCACTCGCACTTCCCGATCCCGACCGACATGGCGCATGGCCATCGGCCGAAACCGCGCGAGGTCGGGCCGATCGAGAACCCGGCCGCGCTGGCGCGCAAGGACCAGCGCGATCAGATGCTGGAGCGCACCCGCCACCAATGGCGAATGGCCTTCGATTTTCCCGAGCCGGAGCCGTGGGGTGGCGAGAGCGAAGCGCAGGCCAAACGCTGGGTCGAGGAGCTCGACAAGTACGGTATCGAGCGGATCGGTTTCGTCACCGGGCAGGACAACGACGAGCTGGCGCGGATCGTGAAGATGCATCCCGACCGGTTCATCGGTTTCGCCCACCACGACATCACCCGGCCGGATGCCGCCGCCGAGCTGGAGCGGGCGGTCAAGGAGCTGGGCCTCAAGGCGCTCAAACTGCTGGCGCCGAACATCCCGGTGCTGATCAACGATCAATCGCTTTACCCGGTCTGGGAGGTCTGCGAGCGGCTCGGCATCCCGGTGCTTTGCCACTTCGGCATGCTCGGCGCGGCCGGCGGTGTCAGCTACCACCCCAATATTTCCCCGGCGGTGCTGGAGCCGGTGGCGCGGGACTTCCCGACGGTTGATTTCGTGATCCCGCATTTCGGCATCCAGCACGTGACGGACCTGTTGTTTCTCTGTTGGTCGTGCCCCAATGTGAGCGTCGACAGCTCCGGCTCGAACCAGTGGGTGCGGTGGATGCCGTACAAGCTGACGCTCGACGATCTCTTCCAGCGCTTTTACGAGACGATCGGGCCGGAACGGATCCTGTTCGGCAGCGATTCGAGCTGGTTCCCGCGCGGGTTCGCGATTCGTTACCTGCAGGACCAGGTGCGCATCTGCCGGTTCATGAATATGCCGCACGAGCACCTGCAGCTGATCTTCGGCGGCAACGCCGCGCGCATTCTCGACGTGCCGCTGGGCGACCTCGAGGTAAGCCAATCCGCGGATGCGAACGCCTGACCCGGGCAGGTCATCCTCGACGTCCGATGCTCCAACGTCGTGGCCTTCCGATCGGAACAGGGGTGCGCCTGACGGGCTAGTGAATATGTCGATTGGCTATTGCCTGTTGCCTTCCGCTCGGATATCGTGAAAAGCAGACGAGATCAGTCCAATGCGTGGCGTGAATCCCGGGCGATTCCGTGAGTGGTGCAGCCAGGCCTCGTTCACGTCAGCGAGAAGGAGCAGGGCATGGCGAAGCGGACCTCTTCTCACGCGACGACGGACCACGGACTTTTCGATCGGCGAGAGGCACTCAAGCGTGGCTCGGCGATCGGGCTGGGCACAACCGCGCTGAGCGGCTTCGGCGGCGGCTCGATCGCGGCCTCGCGGGCGCGGCAGGAGGAAGGCGTTCGCGGCGGGACGCTGAGATATGCGCTGGGCGGCGAGCCGCCGACGCTCGATATTCACGTGACCACCGCATTGTCGGTGACACGCGTGATGTGGAATGTCTTCGAGACGCTTTTCGCCTGGGACGAGAACTTCCAGATCATCCCGATGCTGGCCGAATCCCACGAGGTGAGCGATGACGGGCTGGTCCATACGGTGACCTTGCGCCAGGGCGTGCCCTTTCACAATGGCGAGGAGATGACGGCCCACGATGTGATCGCGTCATTCGAGCGCTGGAGTGCCCTGAGTGGTCGCGGGGCAAACCTGATGGAGGCGGCGGATGAGTACCTGGCCGTGGACGACTATACGGTCGAGTGGCGCTTGCTCAAGCCGTTCGGGACATTCCTCTCGGCGATATCGCTCACGAATCAGGGGCTGGCGATTTACCCCAAATCGGTGATCGATGCGACAGGTGACGATCCGTTGTCCGAGTACATCGGTACGGGTCCGTACCAGTTCGTGGAACACCAGGCGGATCGATTCATCCGGCTCGCGCGCTTCGACGACTACGCCGCGCTTCCGGGTGAGCCGATGGGCTATGGCGGCCACAAGACCCAGTACCTCGACGAGATGGAGTACATCCCCGTTCCAGACGCGGCGGCCCGGCTGGCGGGATTGCAAGCCGGGGATTACCACGCCCTGGAGACGATCAGCCAGGAAGAAGCCGTAAGCCTGGATGGCAACGCGAATATCGTGGTCGATACCCTGGCGCCCAGCAGCTGGAGGGGATTCGTCCTCAACTGGCAGTCACCCTTGATGGGGGATCACAGGATCCGGCAGGCTTTCCAGGCGGCCCTGGATCACGAGCAAATCCTCCAGGCGAGCGAAGGCGAGGGGTTCTTCCGGCTCGATCCCGGTCTCATGTTCCAGGAAACGGCCTGGCACACCGATGCGGGCGGCGACCTCTACAACCAGAATGATCCGGAAAGGGCCCAGGCCCTGCTCGAGGAAGCCGGATACGACGGTACGCCGATTCGCTTCATGACGACGCAGGAATACCTGTATCACTACCAGCCAAGCGTCGTCGCGCAGCAGCAGCTCGAAGCCGTTGGCTTCACTGTCGATATGGAAACCGTCGACTGGGCAACGCTCGTGGACCGTCGCAGCGATCCGGACGCCTACGACGTGTTCTCCTACTCGTCGGTGTTTCAGCCGGATCCCGCGATGCTCGGCTTCCTGCAACTGTGCAACTGGCCCGGATGGTGGTGCAGTGACCCCAGCCGCGAGCTGATGGATCAGCTCCTGGAGGAATCCGACGTCGAGGTTCGGCAGGAAGTCTGGAGCCAGTTGCAGGCAACGTTCTACGAAGAGGTCCCGATGATCAAGGTCGGAGACGTCCTCAACGTGAGCGCCCTGTCGTCACAGGTGCGCGGGTTCACCCTGCAGACCCAGCTCGGCGAGTTTTTCTGGAACACCTGGCTGGAAGAGTAGGGGCGACCCATTCGACTCCGGGGCTGCGCCCCTGCGCTCAGTGCAGGCGTTGATCGAATCTGCCGAAAGGGTATTGCCAGTTCCGAAGGTCTCGGATATCGTCGGGGGCAATCGACATCAGTTCATTTGCGCGACGTGATTTCCGAGCGAGCCCGTGAGCAGCCCAGGCCCAGCCTGAGCTCGTTTGCGGCATCGAGAAGGAGCAGGGCATGGCACCGCGTACCTCTTCTGGCGTGACGTCTGGGCAGGAACAGTTCGACCGGCGCGAGGCGCTCAAGCGCGGATCGGCGGTCGGGATCGGCGCGGCGACGATGGCCACGCTTGGCGGGCGAATGCCGGTCGCCGCGCAGTCCAGCGAGGGGACCCCGGGCGGAACCCTGAACGTGGCTGTCATCGGCGAGCCGCCGACCCTCGATATCCATCAGACCACGGCCACGATCGTGGCGACGATCACCTGGAGCATCTACGAGACGTTGTTCTCATGGGATGAAAACTTCCAGATCATCCCGATGCTGGCGGAGTCGCACGAGGTGAGCGACGACGGCCTGGTGATCACGGTGAAGCTGCGGCAGGGCGTGCCCTTCCACAATGGCGAGGAGATGACCGCCCAGGACGTCATCGCGTCGTTCGAGCGCTGGGCCGGTATCAGCGGCCTCGGTGGCAGCATGATGGCGGATACCGAAGAGGTCGTCGCGGTCGACGACTACACGGTCGAATGGCGCATGCTCAAGCCGTTCGGCGCCTTCCTGTCGACGATGTCGCAGATGAACCAGGGCATGGCGATCTACCCGAAGTCGGTGATCGACGCGGCGGGTGACGAGCCGCTGACCGAATACATCGGCACCGGTCCGTACCAGTTCGTGGAGCACCAGCCGGATCGGTTCATCCGGCTCGCGCGGTTCGAGGACTACGCGAACCTGCCGGGTGAGCCCACCGGGTATGGTGGCCACAAGAACCAGTTCGTCGACGAGATGATGTTCATCCCCGTTCCCGACGAGGCCGCGCGCATCGCCGGCCTGCGCGCCGGTGACTACCACTACCTGGAGAGCATCAGCCCGGATCAATCCGAGGGGCTTGAGGGCGACGAGAACATCTCGATCGACGTGCTGGCGCCATCGACCTGGCGCACCTTTGTGCTCAACTGGCGCTCGCCGCTGATGGGTGACCAGAAGATCCGGGAAGCGTTCCAGGCCGCGCTCGATCACGAGCAGATCCTCCAGGCCAGCGAGGGCGAGGGGTTCTACCGGCTCGATCCCGGGCTCATGTTCCAGGAAACCGCCTGGAACACCGATGCGGGGAGCGAGCTCTACAACCGGAACGATCCCGAGCTGGCGAAGCAGCTGCTCGAGGAAGCCGGGTACGACGGCACCCCGTTGCGCTTCCTGTCCACGCAGGAATACCTCTACTACTACAACGCGAGCGTGGTTGCGCAGCAGCAGCTGGAAGCGGCCGGGTTCGTCATCGACCTCCAGGTGTACGACTGGGCGACGCTGATCGACATGCGGGGCGATGAGGAGGCCTGGGACGTTGTCCCGACCGGCATCACCTTCAAGCCGGATCCGACCATGCTGTCGATCATGCAGCTGTGCAGCTGGCCCGGCTGGTGGTGCAGCGACACGAGTCGCGACCTGCTCGATCAGCTTCAGCAGGAGTCTGACGACGACGTGCGGCACGAGGTGTGGGATCAGCTGCAGCAGACGTTCTACGAAGAGATCCCGATGATCAAGGTGGGCGATGCCAACAGCGTGTGTGCCCGTTCGGCCAGCCTGCAGGGCTTCAGCCTCCAGACGCAGCTCGGCGAGATTTTCTGGAACGCGTGGA
>CBFGRG010000274.1:0-5079 GCA_965651105.1 uncultured bacterium
TGGTCGGCGTGCACCAACAGTGCGGAACTGTAGTGACCATTCCTCAGCAGTCCGCCGACCAGCTTCAGGAAGCCGTGAGAAAATCCGGTAGTTCTCAACCTGATGCTCAATGATGCCAGGGGCGAGAGGGGGGCCAAAGCCCGCTCCCCCCGTTGGACACCCGCGCCGGATATTCCTCTCCACCGCTAGTCGATTCCTCAAAGCGTCACGCGCCGTAGCAACTGTGCGTTGACCGCCACGATCACCGTACTGAGCGACATCAGCACCGCGCCAATGGCAGGTGTGAGCAGGATACCCTGGCCGGCCAGCACCCCGGCAGCCAGCGGAATCGCCACAATGTTGTATCCCGCTGCCCACCAGAGGTTCTGGACCATCTTGCGATAGGTCGCGCGGGAGAGCGAGACGATCCGCGGGATGTCGCGCGGGTCGGAGCGTACCAGTACGATGTGGCCGGCCTCGACCGCCACATCGGCCCCAGCGCCGATGGCGATGCCGATGTCCGCCGTCGCCAGCGCCGGAGCATCATTCACCCCGTCGCCCACCATGGCGACCCGCTTACCCTGCGCCTGCAACTCGCGCACCTTCGATGCCTTCTGATCCGGCAACACCTCTGCGAAAACGGTATCGATGCCCAACTCAGCCGCGACCGCTTCGGCCACAGCACGGGCGTCGCCCGTGAGCATCGCCACCTCGATCCCGCGGGCGTGCAGTGCCTCGATGGCTTCGCGACTCTCCGGACGAATCGCATCTGCCACCGCGAACACCGCGATCGAGGCACCATTCCGAATTAGGTGAATGGCGGACTGGCCGCGTCCATCCGCCTCCTTCGCCGCCTGCTCCAGGGATGCCGGTATCTGCACCGATTCAGACGCTAGCAACGATGGACCCCCCATCATGTATTCAGTACCCTCCACCAAGGCGACGACACCTTGTCCCGTGAGGTTTCGGAACCCCATTGCCTCTGGCCACGCGATCCCACGCTCCTGTGCGGTCTTCACAATGCCACGAGCAATCGGGTGCTCTGACTCCGCCTCGATCGCCGCGGCGATGCGCAGCGCGTCATCCGACGGAAACCCGTCCGCGACTGCGAGCTCCACGACCCGGAACTCGCCGAGCGTGAGCGTGCCGGTCTTGTCGAAGATGACCGTATCAAGCAGGCGTGCCTCTTCGAGCCCGCGCCGGTCGCGCACCAACAAGCCATTGCGGGCACCGAGCGTGGTGGAAATCGCCACGACAAGTGGCACGGCAAGGCCTAGGGCATGGGGACATGCGATCACCAACACGGTCACCATGCGCACAATGGAGAAGTCGATTGGCGCATCCAGAATCTGCCACACCCCGAAGGTGACCGCGGCGGCCACGATTGCCACCACGGTGAGCCATTGGGCCGCCCGATCCGCCAGGGCCTGTGCGCGTGACTTCGACTGCTGCGCTTCACCCACGAGACGCATGATCCCCGACAAGCGTGTCTTGTCACCGGTGCCCGTGACTTCGATACGCAGTGACCCTTCGCCATTGATGGTCCCCGCGATCACCTCCGCGCCCTCGCCCTTCTGGACCGGACGCGACTCACCGGTGAGCATCGCCTCGTTTACCAAGCCCGCGCCACGCCGGATCACGCCGTCCGCAGGGATGGCTCCGCCGGGCCGCACCAGCACGAGGTCCCCGGTCTTCAGCTCGGCGATCGCTATCTGTGATTCCTGATCGCCGACTAAACGGGTCGCCGTGTCTGGCAGTAACTTCGCAAGGGCCTTGAGGGCACCCTGCGCCTGATTGATCGAGCGCATCTCGATCCAGTGGCCAAGCAGCATGATGGTGACCAGCGTGGCAAGCTCCCACCAGAGCGCCTCCGCCCGTATCAGTCCCACCTGCACGACCCACGAAAAGACAAACGCGACCGTGATGGCCAGCGAGATCAGCGTCATCATGCCGGGAAGGCGGTCGCGGAGCTCGCGCAGTGCGCCACGCAGGAAGGTGAGGCCGCCGTACAGGAACACGGCAGTTCCCAGCACCGGCCCGATCCACTCCTCACCGGGAACGGCGAGCGCACGGTAGCCGAGCAGGCCCTGAACGTGGGCACTCCAATAGACCACCGGCACCGTCATAAGCAACGACAGCCAGAATCGATCGCGGAACATCGCTGGTGAATGGCCGGCGTGTTTGTCGTGACCGGCATGCGGGCGATCGTGCTTTGCTTGTTCGGGACCGGGATGGTGCCCGTGGCCATTGTGTGGGTCGGCGTTACCCATGGTGTCCTCCCTTCGCGGCAGCGAAAACCTCTCGCCGCCGCCAGATCAGGTAAATCGCTGGGATGACCACCAGCGTCAGGATCGTCGAGGTAATCATCCCGCCCACCATCGGGGCGGCAATCCGCTTCAT
The DNA here is from genome assembly GCA_965651105.1 of uncultured bacterium. Lineage (GTDB taxonomy): Bacteria > Chloroflexota > Chloroflexia > Thermomicrobiales > UBA6265 > JACCVC01. Next base: position 2,380 of record CBFGRG010000274.1, read on the forward strand.
CACGTCGGCGCCGGTGCCATGGCTCCAGAGGATCGGCGCGAGGCCAAGCATGATGGTGAGCACCGTCATCACCTTGGGCCGCAGACGGTCGACCGCGCCTTCGCGCACTGCCGACGCGACGTCCTCGGCTGTCATGGGTCCCGCAGCCTGGCGCCGATGGAACGCCTCGTCGAGGTAGATGAGCATCACCACCCCGGTCTCTGCTGCCACGCCAGCAAGGGCGATGAATCCGACCCATACCGCCACGCTGGTGTTATACCCCGCCAGCCAGAGGTACCACACGCCGCCGACCAGCGCGAACGGCACCGACAACATCACGATGAGCGACTCGGTGACGCCTCGGAAATTGAGGTACAGCAGCAAGAAAATGATCGCCAGGGTGAGCGGGACCACGGTGCGCAGTTTCTCACCGACGCGTTCCATGAACTCGTACTGGCCGCTCCAACGGAGGGTGTACCCCGGCGGCAATGTGAGCTGCGAGGCAACAGCCTGACGCGCCGTCTCGACGTAGCCGCCAACGTCCGATTCGCTGATGTCCACAAAGACAGTAGTCACCGGGAAGGCGTTCTCCGTCTTTACCGCCATCGGGCCCTGACGCACGTCTATGGTGGCCACTTGCCCCAACGGAATCTGAATGCCCGTCATGGTCGGCACGATCACCTCGCGAAGCTTCTGCACATCGTCACGCAGCTCCCGGGGATACCGAACATTGACGCTGTAGCGCTCGCGACCCTCGACAGTCATCGCGGCATTCATTCCGCCGACCGTGGCCATGATTGCCGCGTGGATCTCACCGACGTTAAGGCCGTACCGTGCCGCCTCTGTGCGCCGAATGTTGATGTCCACGTAATACCCGGAAACACCTCGCTCCGCGAAGGCACTCCGGGTGCCGGGCACGTCCTGAAGGATCCGTTCCACTCGTTCACCGAGCGCCTGCAAGGTGTCGAGATCGGGACCGAAGATCTTGACGCCAACCGCGGTACGGATCCCTGTGGCCAGCATGTCGATCCGGCCCTTGATCGGCATCGTCCAGGCATTGGTCACACCGGCGAGGCGCACGGCTGAGTCCATCTCGGCCAACAGCCCATCGTAGGTCACGCCTGGACGCCACTCGGACTCGGGGCGCAACGTGATGGTCGTCTCGTACATGTCCAGCGGCGCTGGATCGGTTGCCGTCTCGGCGCGACCGGCCTTACCGAGTACCGTCTGCACCTCCGGAAACGAGGCGAGCACACTGTCCTGGTAGCGCATAATTTCGTTGGCCTGCGCGATCGACACGCCGGGCACGGTGGTCGGCATGAACAAAATCGCCCCCTCGTGCAGGGTCGGCATGAACTCGCTGCCGAGTTTCCGCCACGGCAGAACCGTGATAGCGAGGACGACCACACTCCCGACGACCACTGCCCATGGCCTTCGCAGGGCAAAGTTGATCACCGGCCGGTAGACACGCTGTAGCCCCCGATTGACGGGGTTTGCTGACTCCGGCCGGATCTTCCCTCGGATCAGGTACCCCATCAACACGGGGACCAGCGTGATGGACAGGAATGCGGCTGCCGCCATCGCAAACGTCTTCGTGAAGGCGAGCGGTTTGAAGAGACGTCCCTCCTGAGCTTCCAGTGCGAAGACGGGAAGGAACGAGAAGGTGATGATCAGCAGCGAGTAGAAGAGCGGCGGGCCCACCTGCTGGGCGCTCTCGCGTACCACCTCCCAGTGCGAGCGGTGATCGCCGTCCCGTTCAAGATGCTTGTGCATGTTCTCGACCATCACGATCGCGCCGTCCACCATCGCGCCGATGGCGATCGCTATGCCACCGAGACTCATGATGTTGGCGTCGACGCCGATGGCACGCATCGCGAGGAAGGACATCAGGATGCCGACCGGCAGCACCACGATGGCAACCAGCGCCGAGCGCACATGCAGGAGAAAGAGCGCCACCACCAGTGCCACGATGAGCGACTCCTCAAGCAGTTTGTCGCGGAGGGTCGCGATGGCACGATGGATCAGGTCGCTGCGGTCGTACGCCACCTCCAAACGCACGTCGGCGGGAAGGCCAGCCTCGATCTCGGCCAGCCGGGTCTTGACGGCCTCGATGGTCGCCAGCGCGTCCGAGCCGTACCGCATCACCACGATTCCGGTCACCACCTCTCCCTGGCCATTGAGATCGGAGGCACCGCGGCGGGGGGCAGGGCCGATCTGGACCGTGGCCACGTCCGCCACGCGGATTGGCGTGCCGTTTGCGGCCACACCGAGCGACACGTTTTCGATGTCACCAAGGTCTTCGAGGTATCCGAGACCGCGGATCATGTACTCACGGCCCCCCATTTCGAGCACACGGGCGCCGATGTCCATGTTATGGTCGCCGATTGCTTCCACCACTCGGGTGACCGGTATGCCGAAAGCGCGAAGGCGCTCCGGGTCCACCTCCACCTGGTACTGACGGACGAACCCCCCGAGCGATGCGACCTCCGATACCCCCGGTACCGCCGTCAATTGGAACCGGATGTTCCAATCCTGGAGAGATCGCAGCTCTGCGAGATCCAGCGAGTCCGACGCCAAGGTGTATTCGAACACCCAGCCGACTCCAGTGGCGTCGGGACCAAGCGACGGTTCCACCCCGTTGGGGAGTTGTCGTTGAATTCCGTTGAGGTACTCCAGCACCCGCGAACGAGCCCAATAGATATCAGTGCCGTCCTCAAAGAT
>CBFGRG010000275.1:0-5077 GCA_965651105.1 uncultured bacterium
ACACACAGACTGGCCCGAAGGTTCGTATAATGCAGATTACAGATCATCTAGCCGTATGACCACTTCGAGAAATAGACGATAATCACATTCGAACGGGGCGAACCGCGGGCCGGCGCGGAGAGTGGGAGGGCCAATCCATTTGGCAGGCGCCGAGCGTTTCGTTTCGTGTTTCCAGCGACGCGCGGAGGTGCTCGCATGACCGCGCCCGGTCATCACAACTCAAACTCACCGGCGCGCATTGATGCGACCCTGCTCGGCAAGGTTCGCATCCGCGTGGGCGATCGCCTGATCGCCGACGACGCGTGGTCGCTGCGGAGCGCGCGAGCGCTCCTGCTGCTGCTGCTGATCACCCCCGGGCATGCCATGGCGAGCGAGCGGGTGCGCGACATCCTCTGGCCGGAGGCAAGCCCCGATGTCGGGCGCAACGCGCTTTACAAGGCGCTCCACCTGCTGCGGCGCGTGCTCGAGCCCGACCTGATCAGCGCCCGCGAATCGACCTACATTGAATCCCGCGGGGGCACAATCGGTATCGCTCCCACCGTCGACGTGCGGGTCGATGCCGAAACGTTCGAAATCGCACTGCGCGAGGCGATGTACGCCGAGGACAGCGACCGCCGCACCCTGCTGCGCGAGGCAGTCGGGCTGTACACCGGGGAGCTGCTGCCCACCGACCGCTACGAGGACTGGCCAATTGCCCGGCGGGAATCGCTGCGATACGCCTGGGAAGGCGCGGTGCTCGACCTCGCCGACCTCGATCTGGAGGCCGGCGAGCCTCAGGCCAGCGTTCCCACGCTCGAGATGCTGCTTTCGGTCGATGCGACCGTCGAGGCGGCCCACCGGGCGCTGATGCAGGGCTACGTCGCCGCCGGCCAGCGCGACCGGGCAATCCGGCAATACGCGCGCTGCGTGACCGCACTGGCGAACGAGCTTGGCGTGGAGCCCGACGAGGAGACGCAGGCGCTCTACGCGGCGATCAAGGAAATGCCGGCCGGAGCGGGCGCGTTGCCCGGATCGACCGGAAAGTTCAACAACCTGCCCGGCTCGCCCACCGCCATCGTCGGGCGGGACCGTGACGTCGATGCCCTGCAGGGCACCCTCTGGCGACAGGATGTCCGCCTTGTCACCCTGATTGGCCCCGGCGGGGTCGGCAAGACCCGTCTCGCGATCGAGGCAGCGACCGCGATGGTCGAGGACTTCGCCGACGGCGTCGCGTTCGTGCCTCTCGCCGCCGTGCGCGATTCGACGCTCGTGTTGCCAGCCATCGCGTCAACGTTCGGGCTCCGGGAAGAGCCGAACACGCCGCTCGCCGACCTGGTCGCGAACCACCTGCTCTCGCGCGAGATGTTGCTGGTGCTCGACAACTTCGAGCACGTCCAGGATGCCGCGCCGGAGATCGGCACGCTGCTTGCGCGCTGCGCCCACCTGACTGTGCTCGTGACCAGCCGCGAGCGCCTGCACCTGCGCGGCGAGCACCTTCATGAGGTAGCACCTCTCTCGCTCCCACGACCGGACCGGCTGCCCGTCCCGGCGCTGCTGGAGCGCTACGGCTCGGTTGCGCTCTTCACCCACCACATGCGGCGCGTCGTGCCGGATTTCGAGGTCACCCCCGAGAACAGCGAGGTGGTCAGCCTGATCTGCCGTCATCTCGAGGGACTTCCCCTCGCGATCGAGCTGGCCACGGCGCGGGCGCGCTTCTACTCGCTCGGCAACCTGCTCGCCCGACTCACGAGCCGCCTGGACATCGAGGCAGGCCCGCGCGACCTGCCGCCGCGGCAGCGTACCCTCCGCGCCACGTTCGCCTGGAGCCACGACCTGCTCTCTGCCGATGAGCAGGCAGTGTTCCGTCGGCTGGGCGTCGCCGTTGGGGGCTGCTCGCGCGAAGCGGCCGCGGCGATCTGCGGGATACCCGACGATCAGCTCGATGCGCACCTCTATTCACTCGGCGAAAAGCATCTGGTGCAGGTGACCGCTACCGATGACGGGCCGCGCATCGGCATGCTCGAAACCATTCGGGAGTTCGCTCTCGAACGATTGCACGAATGTGGTGAAACGTCGGATATCGAGCGTCGCCACGCCCTCCACCACCTGTCGCTGGCGATTGACGCGCAGCCGAACCTGGTCGGTGCCGACCAGGTCACGTGGGTCGAGCGCCTGGAGCTCGAGCAGGGCAACCTCCGCGCCGCGCTGGCGTGGTCATTCCAGCAAGACGATGAAGATGGCGACGTCGTGGCAGCGGGAGTTCGTGGCGCGGGGGCGTTGTGGCGGTTCTGGCTGCGCCGGGGATCGCTTCGTGAGGGGATCGACTGGCTGGAGCGCGCGCTGACCCGGCCCATCGACGACCCGTCGCTTCGCGCCCAGGTGCTGGTCGCAGTCGCGCGGCTCCATGAAGCCAGCAGCGCGCACGAGCGAGCCGCGCAGCTGATCGACGAGGCGCTGCCACTCAGCCGGGAGATCGGCGATCAGGTGATCGAGGCCGACGCGCTCGGCGTGCTCGGTGAGATCGCCGAGGACCAGGGGGAGTTCTCCCTGGCCTCGACGCGGTATCTCGAAGCGCTGGAGCTCTACCAGTCCAACGGTCTCCGGCGTGAGAGCGCCACATCGCTCAACAAGCTGGGCATGATCGCCTTTTTCCAGGGCGATTTCCCCCGTGCCACCGAGTTGTGGGAAGAGTGTGTCGCCATCTTCCGGGAGCTCGGCGACCGCTGGGCGACCGGCGTGCTGCTCGGCAACCTGGGCCATGTCGCGATGGCGACCGGCAGCTTCGACCGCGCCGTGTCGCTGCACGAGGAAAATCTCTCGATTGCACGGTTGCTTGGCGACAAGGGCACGATTGGCCGCGAGCTGTTCAACCTGGCCGAAGCGATGCAGATGCGCGGCGACGGCGAGCAGGATACGCTGCTGGACGAGGCGCTCGACCTCCAGCGCGAGACCAACGACCGCCACAGCGAAGTCGCCACCCTCTCGTTGATGGCGGACAACGCCCTCGCGCGAGGCGAGATCCGGCGCGCGGCACATCTCTTCGCCACCGCGCTCACCTCCTGCCGTGGCGACACCGATCGCTCGATCATGGCCAACGTCGCCCTGCTGGAGCGTGCCGCCGCGCTCGCCGCGGCAACTGGCCAGGATATCCGCGCCGCTCGCCTGCTTGGCGCCGCCGACGGACTGCGCAGCGAGATCGGCGCGCCGGTGATGCCGCACCTCCGCCCCATCGGCCAACAATGCCTCGAGCTCCTGTCCTCCAGGATGGCGTGCTCTGACATTGACCGCGAGATGCGCGCTGGAGCCACATCATCACGGGAAGTCGCCATTCAGCTCGCGCTCGATGCATGCGAAACTGCGCGACACGCTGGGCGGCCCGGCTCGCCCGAAATCGACGACCTGCCAGCGATAACGTCGCACCGCGTCAGTCCCTAGACGCGCGGAAGATTTCGGGAAGATCACTCCGCTAGGCTCCTGTCATGACGTCTGGGTCGACGAACCCACGTCGCCAGACAACCAGCAGCCGTGAACTACATGAGCAGGGAGTGACACCATGCAGCGCCTCAATTCCACCTTCACCCGCGTCCTCGTTCTCGCCGTCGCCGCCGTCGGTGCGGCCGCTCCTGTGGCCACCGCGCTCGCAGGTGTTCCCGGCAACGTCAACTAATCTCGCCCGAACGACATCACGACGGGCAGCAGCGTCACGCGCGAGGCCTGTGCCTCGTGGTAACGCCTGACGACCCCGGCACCACTTCCAACCCGAAAGGCACGCACCATGGTTGCCATCTTCCCCACCGAGCACGCCGCACCACACCGCGATCACGGTCGGACCTCCGAAAAGCGATCACGCTCTCGCCAATATGACTCGTTCCTCGTCCGCCTCTGGCACGACGACAACGACGACGGCATGCTCCGCGTCGAGCTGGAACATGTCCAGGCGGGCCTGTCCGTCGAGGCTGTCAAGGTGCCGATCGACTGGATCGTTCCGGAAATCCTTGGATGCCTCCAATCATCCCGTGGCCCGCAAACTGCGCTGCTCGAAGAAGACGAAGCCGGCGCTGAAGCCGTCTGACCGTTGTCAGACCGGCCGGCACGAAGACTTCTGAGTGGAGACAACTCATTATGGTGGGGCAACTCGATCATCAGGTGATGACACCAAACGTGGCATGGTCATCAAATGGAAAAACCGCCGGGGCGTCGTATGCGATCCGCCGGCGCGGCCTGCAGGCCGAAATTCAGGATGTTGTCAAGCGCTATATCATCGATCACCAGTTTCGACCCGGCGACCCGCTCCCCGGTGAGGGTGAGCTGGCGCGCCAGCTTGGCATCAGCCGTCCGTCGCTGCGCGAGGCGATGAAGGTCCTGCAAACCATCGGCGCGATCGAGACCCGCCACGGCTCCGGCACCTACGTGGGCGAGCTTTCTCTTGACGCGCTCGCCGAGGGGCTCGGGTTCCAGGTGCGCCTGGCCGCGCAGCGTGCCGAGACGCCGCCGGAAGAGCTGCTCGACCTGGTCGACCTTCGCGAAGGCCTCGAATCCCACCTGATTCGTCGCGCCGCCGGCCGGCACTCCACGCAACAGATCGCCGCCATGCGCGACCTGAACGATGCCATCTCGCGGGCGGGCACCGACCTGGATCTCGCCAGCGCGCTCGACGCCGAGCTGCACCTGCTGTTCTATGCGCCGCTGGGCAGCCGGGTGAAGAACGAGTTTGTGAACATCTTCCTGAAGGTTTGCGCCGAGGTTCCCAGGCATGCCACTGGCAGCGGATCCGCGGCGATCACCAGCCATGCCGCGATCATCGACGCGCTCGCCGATGGCGACCGCGATGCGGCCCAGGCAGCCATGGCTCGCCACATGAGCCACATCGTCGAGTCGATCGAGCGCGCCTGGAAGGCACAAAAATCGGGCAGCCGCGCATCCGGAATCGCACCGGTCCACACGCTGTACGCTGACTGATTTCAGACCACTGACGTCTGACCCCTGACGACTGATCACCACGGCACCACACATCTTTCCCCCAATGCGCCCGCCGCCCTGCAACTGGGCAGCGGGCGCATTGGGTTGTCGTCATACGTGATGCAGTTCGATTCGGGAG
>CBFGRG010000276.1:0-5053 GCA_965651105.1 uncultured bacterium
GTCGAAGTATAGGGAATCGCTCTGATGGCGTCAAACGGTGTTCGGTGCGATCTGCCTGCCGCGATGCTCCACTACGGGATACCATGCTGCCGGCAACGACGGTTCTCGGATTCGCCTCGACGCGAATGACACAGAAGCGGGGATTACCTGGCATGACGAGTGACGGGCAGTTCGCAGGCAAGGTGGCGCTGGTGACCGGGGCTGGTTCCGGCATCGGCAAGGCGGCAGCGATCGAGCTGGGACGGCAGGGAGCGAAGGTCGCCGTGCTCTCCCGGAAGCAGGATCGCATCGATGCGGCCTGTGCCGAGGTTGTCGACGCCGGCGGTGAGGCGATCGGCATCAGCGCTGACGTCACCAGCGAGGCGGCGCTTGAAGACGCGATGCGGAAGATCGACGAGACCTGGGGACGGCTCGACCTCGTGGTCGCCAACGCCGGAAAGAACGGCGTCTTCGCCCCGCTCGACGATCTCACCGTCGACGAGTGGAACGACACGTTGGCGACGAACCTGACCAGCACCTTCCTGACGACGAGGGCGAGCCTGCCGCTGCTGAAGCGCCAGGGCGGGTCGATCGTGGTGGTTTCGTCAGTCAACGGCTCTCGCAATTTCAACTATCCCGGCGCGGTGGCGTATTCGACGAGCAAGGCGGGGCAGGTCGCCTTCGTGAAGATGACGGCGATCGAGCTGGCGCAGCACGGGATTCGCATCAACGTCGTTTGCCCGGGCGCGATCAAGACGAACATCGGTGAGGCAACGCACCCACGGAATATCGACGCCATTCGCTGGCCGGTTGAGTTCCCGAAGGGACCCTTCCCGATGAAGGATGGCGGTGCCGCGGAGCCGGCGCAGGTCGCACGGGTGATCGCGTTCCTGCTCTCCAACGACGCCGACTATGTCACTGGCACGGAGATTTGGGTCGACGCCGCCCTGAGCCTGCTCGTCGGCTAGGCACGAGCTAGTCGAAATCGAAGATATCGTCGAGGAACCCTCGCTTCTTCTTGCGACGAGGTCGGTTGTCCCCCTCGTCGCGGCGGCGATCGTACCGGTCATCGTCGTCGCGGTACGTGCGCCGCTCGTCCTGGCGGGCAGCCGGAGCGGCGAAGGCGGCGGAGCGCTCGATGAGCTTGTCGAGCTCGCCGCGGTCCAGCCAGACGCCGCGGCAGGTGGGGCACCAGTCGATCTCGATTCCCTGGCGATCGGTCACCTGAAGGGTGGTTTGGTCAATCGGGCATTTCACGAGGCGGTCTCCTTCGATGCGATGCGGCCTCTCGGTCCGAGACCATCGTGAGCCCTCGCAATCGATGTGCCAGTTTCGATCGTCACCCGCGCGAGGTGGGTCGCATCGACAAGGGGCTCAACCCAGCCGATCCGCCGAGGCGAGCTCGACCAGCCGGGCAACCACTTCGTTCAGTGGCGTCGCGCCGGTATCGATCTCGATGTTCGCTGCGGCGCGCAGCAGTGGCTCGACCTCGCGCAGGTCGGCGAGGATCTTCGCTCGCTCCTCGGCCGTCTTGCCAAAGGTGTTCGTCGTCCGGGTGGTGACGCGATCGATGATGACCTCCGGCGCGGCACGCAAAAGGACGATGTGGTCGAACCGATCCTGGAACTGCCCCTGATTCGGCGCGCAGCCACTCACGAACAGCGGTTCCGGGCCGGGCTCGTCGAGCAACGCCTGCATCTTCTCCTCACGCCAAATCCAGTCCAGCTCCGTTGGGGTTCCGGGGAACGCGCCGGGCACGGGCGTCGGCGCCCACTCGGACCACGTCGGGCTACCGGCGTCGATCGCCCGATGGCCAAGCGCGGCGAGTTGCTCGATGACGCTCGACTTGCCGGTTCCGGACATGCCGGTGATGAGGACGCGCGCCGTCATTCTTTCACGCGCTCGGGCTGGAGCAGGCCGAGGATCGCGGCGCCGTCGAGGCAGGCGTTGGCTGAGAGGTCGCGCGAGAAGACGACCCGTGGCGGGGTTCCGGGCATCGCGGCGAGGTTCCGCGTGACCGCCTCGCGATAGCGCGGGATTTCGAAGTTGCCGCCATGAAGCACGACAGTGCCTTCCCCCTCCGGAAAGCGATATCGCGTCGCGAGGCCAACAATCGCATGGGCGACGGCAAGCGCCGATGTCTCGTACAGCGTGGTCGCCAGCGGATCGCCACCTTCGTATCGCCGGCCCAGCTCCCGACCATCGAGCGCCTCGCCTGTTCGCTGCCGCCAGAGGTCCTCGATCCCGGCCCGAGCGGCGGCGACCCGCTCGACGCAGGCATACTCGCGCCCCTCGACGCCGCACGCCGTCGTCTGGCCGAGCGGGTTGAGCGCATCGGCCAGCGGGACGTGCGCGACTTCAACGTGGGTAGCGACGCCGTCGGCGATCACCGATCCGCCCATGCCGCTGGCACAGATGATGAAGCCGGCGTGCTCGACCGGTTCACCTTGCAGCATCAGCCGGCCCGCGGCCCCGCAGATACCGGCGACGGTGTCGTTGGCCACGAATGATCGGCCGGGAAAGATCCTGGCGTAGTCGCCGCCGTAGCGATGTCGCATCTCATCGCGAAGAATCGGCAGGTTGACGGTGCGGGCGATGATGCTGCCGTTCATCTTCGTCGCCGAGGAGATGCCGACTTGGAGATCCTCCTGCTCAGCGTCACGGGCGAGTCGTTCGAGGAAATCGAGGTAGCCGGCCCCGCCGCGCGATTGCATCACCTGCTCGTCGCCGATGGACAGCTCGCCGTTGTGGACGGTGTAGCGCGCCGAGCGTATCTTGTCGCCGCCGATATCCACGGCGATGACCTGCTGCCCCTCGTGCAACCTCGCGCCGGCGGCAGGATCGAACCTGCAGACCGGTTGAGTGATGAGCGCATCGGTCAGGTAGGTGGCAACCTGCTCGGGCACGTAGCGTGGCAGGGCAGTGACGTCGGACATGGCCTCCTCGGGTGGTCAGGGTTGCGCCTGTCGCCACATTCTACGACCTGAATGGGCGGGGGAACGTGCCTTTCCTCGTTGGCACAGCATGGCCTCGCGTGCGACACTGTGCGAAGCAATTTGCCGGCGTTTCCCCGCACCTTGAGCCGGACTTTGACATGGTCGCCGCCGATCGTCGCACCCCCGCGGCATGGTGGCTGTGGCCAGCGGGACAGCGTGTGCGGGTTGATTGCGGCGCCGGACGAAACACCGCAACATCGAGAATGAGAGAATCGACGGCATGGCGCGCTCCTTCAGCAGTCAGGATGTACCGAGCCAGGCAGCGGACGTCTTCGGGCGACTCACCGGCGGGATTTTCCACCGGATACGCACCAGCGTGATGCCGGAGATCGACCACGATACAGCCGCCGGTCAGGCGGGTCCTGGAGCTGGCACGCGGTCGCGAACGGGTGCCGTCCTGCGTCGAATGGTGCCGCTCCTGATGTGGGTCATCCTGCTGCTCGCAGTCGGGCTGGTCGTGTTTCGCGTGGCCTATGCCGATCGCGTGTATCCGGCGGTCGTCGTTGGTGACGTCTCCGTCGGCGGGCTCACCATCACCCAGGCGGAAGAGAAGCTCACCGCGCGAGCTGAATTGCTGGAAAACGGCACCTTCACGTTCACGTACCAGGGCAAGGTCTGGACACCGTCGCTTTCGGAGCTTGGCGTGACCGTGATGCTGGATGAGTCACTCACCGAGGCTCGTCAGCTCGGCCGGGGCGGCAACGCCACCTCGCGGCTCGAGTTCGTCGGCGATATTCTCGGGTCCGATCAGGTCGTGCCGCTGCAAACCTCCGTCGACGAGCAGGTGCTCGACACCTGGTTCGATTCGGTTGACGCCGACATCAACCAGGCGCCGGTCAACCCCTCACTCGCGATCGATGGCACCACGGTCACAACGGTGCCGGGTAGCGATGGCGTCAGGGTCGACCGTGAAGCGGCCAGGGCCAAAGTGCTCAGCGCCCTCGGCGAGCTGACTCCGCTCTCGGCGACCATGCCAACCTACGTCGCGCATCCCGACTTTACCGAGGAGGCGCTTGCACCGGCGGAGAAGCAGGTGGCCGAAGCGCTGGGCAAGCCGGTGCCGGTGGCGTTCGGGGACCAGTCGTGGAACCTCGATGGCTCCGATCTCGGTCCGTTCGTGACGGTCGAGGTGGTGACGGTCGACGGCGCGCCGTCTGCCCGGCTCACCGTCGATACCAAGGGCCTCTCCGCCGATCTGCGTGAGCGGTTCTCCGATGATATCAACAGCAAGCCGGTCGACGCGGTGTTCGGTTGGGATGACGGCCTGGTGGTGGTCCAGGAAGGCACCTACGGGGCGGCGCTGCGCTCCGACGCGTTCGCCAACGCGGTCGGTGAGAGCTTCCTCAATGGGCATGGTACCGTCGAGATCCCGGTCGTCGATATCGCGCCGGAGATCGACGATACGAACCCGGACGCCTACGGCATCAACGATCTGCTTGGTACCGGCGATTCGAACTTCGCCGGCGGCAACGCCTCCCGCGACGCCAACATCTACGTCGCGACGGAGCTGATGAATCACACGATGGTGCCGCCCGGCGGAACGTTCTCGTTCAATGGCGCGATCGGCGAGATCACCGCCGACAAGGGGTACCAGGAAGCGCTGGTCGTGGTGGGTGATGAGGTCGGGCGCGATGTCGGCGGGGGCGTGTGCCAGGTGTCGACGACCGCGTTCCGGGCGGCACTCATGGCCGGCATGCCGATTGGCCACTGGTATCCGCATACCTACCGCCTGCCGAACTACGAGGCGGATGGCTGGAGCCCGGGCTTCGACGCATCGATCCTTCAGTCTGGCTCGAACCCCGACAACTGGGCTGACTTCACCTTCGAGAACTATTCCGATGACTGGCTGCTGGTCGAGTCGTACACCTGGGACCTGCACGTGGTGGTCAGCATCTACGGCACGAGTGACGGCCGCGACGTCTCGCTCGACCCGTACACGATTGGCGGCAACGCCTTCGGCTTCAACCGAACGATTTACGACGCCAGCGGCGACGTCATCGCCGACCGCTCGTTCGAGACCTACTTCAAGTAGGCGCCAACCCACGAGACTGAAGACACGGCGACGCCACCAGGGATCT
>CBFGRG010000277.1:0-5042 GCA_965651105.1 uncultured bacterium
CGATCCTGGCTTCCACAACGGTTGAGGTGCCGCCAGGTCGCCGCTACTGATTTCTTTGTGGATCGATTGCTTCGAGATGGTTGTTGTCGTGCCGGCCGGGCGTTGGAGCCGACTCAGGGTCGCTGCTATGGGGCGCTTGCCCGGGAAACTGCTGAAGAAAGGATCAAGGGACCGATATGGACGATACGCGCGCGATCAGGGTGGCGTTTACCGGAGACAGCATCCTGACACGTCGGATCACCGGGTACCGGGACGAGCCGACCCGGCAGCTCTACGACCTCATCCGCGACGCGGATGTCGCCTTCACCAACCTCGAGGTGCTCGTCAACGACTTTCGCGGGTATCCCGCAGTCGAGTGCGGCGGCACGCACTTCGGCGCCGGCGCCTGGGTTCTGGACGAGCTCATGGAAATCGGGTTCGACCTGTTCGCCTGCGCGACCAACCACTCGCTCGACTACAGCATCGCCGGCGTGCTCGCGAACCTGGACACGCTGAGGGCTCGCGGAGCGACCTTCGCCGGGATCGGGGAGAACCTGGCCGAGGCGCGCATGCCCGCCTACATCGACCACGATCGCGGCAGCGTGGCCATGCTCTCCTGCTCGTCGACGTTCGGCCCCGGTCAGTATGCCGGTGAGCAACGGCCCGACATGCAGGGGCGCCCCGGACTCAACCCGCTGCGGGTCGAGACGACCTACGAGGTCTCCGCCTCGCAGCTCGACGCGCTGCGGTCGATCGCCCTGGACCTCGGAATCGAGCAGGAGCGGCAGCAGGTCATCCAGATGGGCTTCAAGTTCCCGCCCGCTTCGCCGGATATCTTCCCGTTCCTCGACGGCAATTTCCGGGAAGGCAGCCGGGCCGCGATCCGGACCGCGCCGAAGTCCGCCGATATGGAGGCGATCAGCACGTGGACGCAGGAGGCGAGGCGCCGGGCAGACACGGTGATCGTCAGCATCCATTCCCACGAGCAGGGTGGCACCAAGGAGGAGCCGGCCGAGTTTCTGCGTACCTTTGCGCACCGCGTGATCGACGAAGGCGCTGACGTGGTCGTCGGACACGGGCCGCACCTGCTGCGCGGAATGGAGCTTTACCGGGGCAAGCCGATCTTTTACAGCCTGGGCAACTTCATCGGGCAAAACGAGCTCGTTGAGCGGTTGCCGGCCGATTCCTACGAGCGGTTCCGGGTCGATCCCGCGGCGACCCCCGGCCAGATTTTCGAAAGCCGCAGCCAGAACGACACCAAGAGCTTCCCCGCCGACGTGCGCTTCTGGCAAACTGTGATGCCGCTCTGCGACTTCGCCGATGGGCAGGTGACCCGGATCGAGCTGGTGCCGGTCACCCTCGGTCATGGACAGCGCCCGCATCGGCGCGGACGCCCGCGCCTTGCTGCCGGGACCGAAGCCACCGAGATCCTGACCCGGTTCGCCGACCTGTCGACGCCCTTCGGCACGATCATCGCGTGCGACGGGGACCGTGGGGTCGTTCAGCTACCCCATCGTGAAGATGGCAGTGAAGGGGAGAGGAGTGATCACCCACGAGGAGATCGCGAGGAGGCAGTCGTCTCCTGATCGGCGCGTCTCCTGCTCAGTCGGAACGCGTTCCGATGACCTGGTTCCCGCCCATCGTGTTGCGAGGGTAGGCGGGCTCGCGTAGGATGGCCACATAGTCCGAAGCAGATCGTGGTTCCAAACGAGGCGGCCGGGAGTGTCCGGGTCGCGGAGCGTTCCCCCATCCGTGATGGCGGGAACAGGAGGCGCATCATGGTACGGCGCAACGGAAGCAGACGCACTTTCGACCGGCGCACCGCGCTGAAGACGAGCGCGGGCCTCGCCGGTGCGGCGGCGCTGGGCGGCCGTGGCTGGTCGGCGGCGGCGCAGGACGCCACGCCGGCTGGCGGTGGCGGGTTCGACCTCTCCGGCATGGAGATCAGCGGCGATGTTGAAATCTCGTACTGGCAGTACGAGTTCGCGTCGAAGACCACGCTCGTCGATGAGCTGATCCCGATCTTCGAGGAGCAGAACCCGGGCATCACCGTCCGTCACGAGAACTTCCCCTACGATGACTTCCAGGCGCAGGTCGCCGCGGATTTCCAGGCCGGCCAGGGCCCGGACGTGCTCAACGTCTACTACGGCTGGATCCCCGCCTACGTGCAGCAGCAGGTGCTGACGCCGCTTTCGCAGGAAGCCTTTCCGCACGACGTGATCGAGTCGGAGTACTTCCCAATGGTGACGGCGGCGAAGGTCGGCGCCGAGTACTACGCGCTGCCGACGGCGGTGCGCACGCTGGCGCTCTTCGTCAACAACGACATCCTCGGCGAGGCGGGCCTCGAGCCACCGACCACCTGGGAGGAGACCGTCGAGGTTGCGCTAGCCACCACCCAGAAGAACGGCGACGATTTCGAGGTCGTCGGCATGACGTGGGACATCGGCGGGCAGGGGCATCACTGGTGGCGCGAGTGCCTCGTGCGCCAGAATGGCCAGCCTCCTTACTCCGAGGACAACCGTCAGGTGCAGTGGAACTCGGAGCTGGGCGTCGAGGCTTTCGAGTGGATGACCGCCTTCCTGCTGGAGCACGAGGTCACCCAGAGCGGCTTCATGACCGACGGGCAGACCGCGTTCGGCAACGGCGCGGCCGCGCTTCATGTCGACGGTTCCTACCGCGTCGGCTCCTACGCCAACGATTTTCCCGATCTCAACTACAGCATCGTGCCGCTGCCCGCGAACGTCGAGCAGGGCAGCTTCGCGTCATTCTGGGCGAACACCATCACCCGGAACGCCGCCGAGGGCGACAAGTTCATCGCCGCGCACAAGTTCGTCAACTTCCTCTCGTCGCCGGAGATCATGCGGCAGTGGACGCCGGCTACCGGCGAGCTGCCGGCCCGCGCGGCGCTGGCCGAGGAAGAGCAGTTCACCAGCGACGAGAAGCTGGCGCCGTTCATCGAGTCCCTGCCGTTCTCGTACGCGACGTTCCTCGTGAACGAGGCCGAGCTGCGCCAGAACGTGATGGACGCGTTCGACCAGGTCACGCTCAGCGGCGTCGATGCGGCCACCGCCGTCGAGGAGGCCGCGGTGGCGACCCAGGAGCGCCTCGACGAGTACTGGGCGGCGATCGACGAGGGGTAGCGAACGGCCGACCCCGTCGGGGAGGTCTCGACCGCGCTCACCAGGCGGCCAAGACCTCCCGCCGCCCGCAGGGCGGCATGTCGCAGGGGAGGGCCGCGTGTCTCCTCCCGGTGATCGCACGTGGATGAGGGGTGATCAATGCGGCTGACGCTCGAGCGCCGCCGGTGGATCTGGGCATACCTGTTCCTGGCCGTGCCGCTGGTCTTCTTCCTGGCGATCCGCATCGGTCCGACGCTCTATGCCTTCTGGATGAGCCTGCACGAGTGGGATCCGATCGCGCTCGACCGGCCCTTCATCGGGCTGGAGAATTTCCGCGAGCTGGCGGACGACGATACCTTCTGGAAGTCGCTGCGCAACACCTGGATTTACGTGCTCGTCGGCGTGCCGTCCGGGCTGGTCATCAGCCTGCTGGTCGCGCTCGGTTTGCAGCGCCTGACCCGTTTCGTCGGCGCCTACCGGGTGCTCTACTTCCTGCCCTATATCACCTCGCTGGTGGCCGTCGGCTGGGTGTGGCGCTGGATGTACATGCCCAACGGGCTGTTCAACGACATCCTCGGCTCCCTCGGCCTGCCGACCTCGAAATTTCTCGGTTCGCCCGACACGGCGATCTACTCCATCATCGTCACCACCGTCTGGCATGGGTTGGGATTTCAGGTGGTGATCTTCCTCGCCGGGCTGGAGAGCATCCCGCAGGATTACCTCGACGCGGCGGCTGTCGACGGCGCCTCGGGCTGGCAACGGTTCCGCGGCGTCGTGTTGCCGCTGCTGAACCCGACGGTCGTCTTCCTGACCGTCACCGGCGTGATCAGCAACCTGCAGGTCTTCACCCAGATTCGCGCGATGAGCAGCGGTGGCACCGGCGGGCCGCTGGACAGCACGATCAGTGTGGTGCTCTACGTCTACCAGAAGGCGTTCCAGTCGATGCCATCGGAAATGGGGTACGCCTCGGCGATGATGGTGGTGTTGTTCGTCATGATCCTGATGATCACGATCATCCAGCTCAAGGTGCTGTCGCGAGGTGCGTATGAGTAGCGATGCCCTGCCGCAGGCCACTGTCGCCGCGGTGCCTGGCGACCGCCCGGCCGCCTCGACTGTCGTTGGCAAGCGCGACTGGCGCCGACCGGTGGCGCGCGTCGCGCTCTACCTGATCCTGCTCGCCGGCGGGCTGATGATGATCTTCCCGTTCGTGTGGATGGTGGTCTCGTCGCTGAAGAGTGCCAGCGAGATCTACACGCTCTCGCTGGTGCCGCCGAACCCATCGCTGGCCAACTACCGCGAGGTGCTCAACGAGACGCCGTTCATCCGCTGGTTCGCCAACAGCCTGCTCGTTGCCGGCATCACCACGGCCAGCGTCGCGTTCTTCGACTCGCTGGTCGGGTACGTGCTCGCCAAATTCCGCTTTCCGCTGCGGCAGGTGATCTTCCTTATCATCCTCAGCACGCTGATGGTGCCGACCGAGATGCTGGTGATTCCATGGTACGTGCTGTCGATCAACATGGGGTGGACCGACAGCTACTGGGGCATCATGTTTCCCGGCGTGATCAGCGCGTTCGGCATCTTCCTGATGCGGCAGTTCTTTCTCGGCGTGCCGGATGACATTCTCGACGCCGCCCGCATCGATGGTTTCTCCGAGTTCCGGATCTTCTGGACGATCGCGCTGCCGCTGGTCCGTCCCGCCGTGGCGGCGCTGTGCATCTTCACCTTCCTCGGCAACTGGAACGCCTACATCTGGCCGCTGATCGTGGTGCGGTCGGAGGAGATGCGGACGCTGCCGGTCGGGATCGCGTTCTTCTCGAGCGAGTCGGGCAGCGCCTTCCACCTGATCATGGCCTCGGCGGCGATGGCGACGATCCCGGTGATCATCGTCTTCCTCATCTTCCAGCGACAGATCATCAAGGGCATCGCCCTCACCGGCGTGAAGGG
>CBFGRG010000278.1:0-5040 GCA_965651105.1 uncultured bacterium
TGCTGGTGCTCAGCCGCTCCGAGTTCGAGACGCTGACCGAGGATTCGGAGTTTTGCGACCGGCTGATCGACGCCGCGCGGCGTCGCTCCGATGTCGACCAGATGTACCCCAACCTCACCGCGGACCCGCGCGGCGAGCCGGTGATTCCCCCGAGCTTCATCGACTACGAGTCGCGCCCGCGCGAATACCCGCTCAGCACGGTGCAGACGCGATTGCGCGTACACACCCGGGTGATGGACCTCTATGCGAACCCGATGGACCAGCTGGAGGAGCAGAAGCGCCTCACCCTGGAGGCGATGCGCGAGCGGCAGGAGTGGGAGATCCTGAACAATGGCGAGTTCGGCCTCCTCTCGAACGTGGTCGACCGCATGCGCATACCCAGCCGTACCGGCGCGCCGACCCCCGACGACTTCGACGAGCTGATCGCCCGGGTGTGGAAGGAGCCAGCCTTCTTCGTCGCCCATCCGCGCACTGTTGCCGCGTTCGGCCGCGAATGCACGCGGCGTGGCGTTCCACCCCCAACCGTCACCCTGCTGGGCGCGCCGTTTCTCACCTGGCGCGGCATCCCGATCGTGCCGGTCGACAAGATGCCGCTCTACCGGACCGATGGGGACGTGCGCTCCGACGTGCTCCTGATTCGGGTCGGCGAGGAGCGGCAGGGCGTCGTCGGGTTGTTCCAGCCGAGCATCAACGACACCGGCATTCCCAGCCTCGCGTTTCGCATGAACGGCGTGAACGAGCGCGGCATCGCCGAGTACCTCCTGAACCTCTACTTCTCCGTTGCCGTGCTGACGGAAGACGCCATTGGCATGTTGGAAAACGTGGCGGTGGCGCGCTATCACGACTATGGATGATCCCAAGCTGACCGAGGCCGCGCTCGCCAACATCCTGCGAATGGCCTCCGAGGCGGCGAGCGGTGCAGAACCGAGCGGCGCGGCCAGCGGCACGACTGAACCCGAGACGAACTGGTCCGTCGATTGGGCGCGGGATTTCGACGGCCTGTCGTCGGGCCCGGATGCGGTGCTCGGCCAGGCGGGGCGGCTCGCTGTCGCCATTGCGAACGCACCGGCGACCGGCTCGGGCTGGACCGACGCGCTGGCGCAAATGCCGTACTTCCTCGCGAGCTCCATGAGCCCGGAGGCGACGGCGGGGTATGCAAGACATCTGGCCGATCACGCGTCGGCGGTCATCGGCACGCCCTATTTCATGGCCGGAATGAACGGAGAGCTCCCATTCGGTTTCCCGACCGGTGGCTCAGCCCGCCGCAGCATTGATGTATTGGATCCCCGCAACGATTTTCCGGCCCTGCACCAGGCGGTTCATGGGCACTCGTTGGTCTGGCTCGACAACGGCGCCACCACCCAGAAGCCGCGCGTGGTGATCGATGCGCTGGCCCGGTACTACGAGCAGGACAACTCCAACATTCACCGGGCGGCGCACAGCCTGGCCGCGCGGGCGACCGACGCCTACGAGCACAGCCGCCAAACCGTCCAGCGCTTTATCGGCGCCGCCGACCCATCCGAGGTGATCTTCACGCGTGGCACCACCGAGTCGATCAACCTGGTGGCCAACAGCTTCGGCCAGCGGTTCATCGGCAAAGGCGATGAGATCCTGGTGACCGAGCTGGAGCACCACTCCAACATCGTTCCGTGGCTGATGCTTTGCGAGCGCACCGGCGCTGTCCTCAAGGTTGTGCCAGTCGACGACAACGGCGATATCCGCCTGGACGAGTACGAGCGCCTCCTGACCTCCCGCACGCGCCTCGTGGCGCTGACCGAGGTCGCCAACACCACGGGGACCATCGTCCCGGTCGGCCCGATGGCGGTGCTGGCTCACAGCAGGGGCGCTCGGGTTCTCGTCGATGGCGCCCAGGCGATCGCGCACCTGCCCTGCAACGTGCGCATGACGGATGTCGACTTTTACGCCTTCTCCGGCCACAAGATCTACGGTCCCACCGGTTCGGGTGTGCTCTACGGGAAGCGCGAGGTACTGGAATCGATGCCGCCGTGGCAGGGTGGGGGCGGCATGATCGAGCACGTCGAGTTCTCCGGCGCTGACTACGCGCCGATTCCGGCGAAGTTCGAGGCGGGTACCCCCAATATCGCCGGCGCTGTCGGACTCGCGGCGGCCCTGGACTACGTCACGCACCTCGGCATGCCGCGCATCATCGCGCACGAGCAGGCGCTGCTGCAGCATCTCTACACCGGCCTGGCCGGGGTCCCTGGCCTGCATCTCCTGGCGGAGCCGACGTTGCGGGCGGCCGCCGCGAGCTTTTCCATCGATGGGCACGACCCGATGGCGATCGCCCGCCATCTGGACCGGGACGGCATCGCCGTGAGGGCGGGGCACCACTGCGCCCAGCCGGCGCTGAAGCGATTTGGCAAGACCGAGGTGGTGCGCGTGACGCTCGGGCTCTACAACACGACGGAAGACATCGATGCCGTGGTGCAATCGCTCTTGCGGCTGACGGCGTCATAACATCTGACCACGCCCCCGCGGGAATCCGACGTCGCTGCCCCGGACCACTGTCCTGCGCAGTGCGAGGTGGATGCGGTGCCTGGCATGGGATACTCGGCAGGATCGATCGACAGCGAGGTCGATGGACCGAACGAGAGGCTCGTGACAGATACCCCTTCACCCAGCGCGACAGCTCGATACCAGCAACGCATCGACCGGCTTACCGGCGAGCATGACGCGATCCAGCAGCGCTGGAGCCTGCTCGCCAACGTCCGGCTCGTGCTCTTCGTCGGTCTCGCGATTGCCCTCTGGCAGTGGTGGATGGGCGACAGCGCAGTTGCCGGTGTCGTCGCGGCGATCCTCGTGGTCGTGCTGGTGCCCATCATCGTCGTCCATCGGCGTCTGCGAGCCGAGCGGGACCGGCTCGATCGCCTGATCCGCGTCAACACCCTCGCTCGCGACCGCGCCGCGCTGGCATGGGACGCCGACCTGCCGCGCAGCCCGATTCAGCCGCCTGACCGCGAGCACGCCTATGCGCGCGACCTCAACATCGTCGGTAACGAATCGGTGATTCGCCGCATTGGCACGCCGGTCACTCCCGGCGGCTGGCGAGCGCTGCAGGCCTGGTTGCTTGATCCGGTGCTGGGCGACCTCGCCGCCCGGCAGGCGGCGGTGCGCGAGCTCGGTGGGGAGATCGACCTCCGGCAGGATATCGAGCAGGCGGGAACGGGGCAGCAGCTCGATGTTGATGACGCGGAGACCCTGCTGCGATGGGCCGAGGCGCCGCGCGTGCTCGCCGGTCGGCAGTGGCTGCTCGGGCTTGCATGGATCGGTCCCGCGTCGGCCGGCATTCTCGCGATCCTGCAGGTGCTCGGCGTGGTGCCGATGCCGCTGTGGGTGCTGGCGCTGGCGTTCAACCTCGTGTTGACCCAGATCGTCGCCGGAAACGTCGTCGCTGATGTCGACGAGGTCGGCCAGGTTGCCGCAAGCCTGCGCGGATACCGGGCGATCGTCGAACGGCTGGAGGCGCACCGTCCCGCGTCTCCGCAGCTGCGCTCGATCCACGATCGACTCTTCGGCGGCGAGGCGGGCGGGGCCGGGGGGATCCGGCGCCTGGCGCGGGCGGCGTCGTTCGTCATGCCACGCGGCTCGCTGTTGTACATCCCGCTGCAGATGGCGTTCGCGTGGGATCTTCACGTGGCGGGCGCATTCGACCGCTGGAAGACGAGCCACGGCCGCGACTTGCGCGCATGGTTCGACACCGTCGGCGAGTGGGAGGCGCTGGCGGCGCTCGGGGTGCTGGCCTGGGACCACCCCGACTGGGTTTTCCCCACAGTGTCGCCCCAACTGGATCGAATCGACGCCGAAGATATGCGTCACCCGCTGTTGCCTGACGATATCGCGGTCGGCAACGACATCGAGGTCGGTCCGGCAGGGACGTTCCTGTTCGTGACCGGCAGCAACATGTCCGGCAAGAGCACGCTGCTGCGCGCGGTCGGCGCCAACGCGGTGCTGGCACAAGCCGGAGCGCCGGTCGCGGCGGCCGAAATGGCGATGCCGCAGGTCGAGATCGTGACGACGATGCGGGTCGAGGACTCGCTGGCTCACGGCGTCTCGTTTTTCCTCGCCGAGCTGCAGCGGCTCAAGCAGGTGATCGATGCGGCGGACGCGGCGACGGACCGTCCGGTGCTCTACCTGCTCGACGAGATCCTGCAAGGGACCAACACCGCCGAGCGGCAGATCGCCTCGCGGCGGGTCCTGCGCCACCTGACGATGACCAACGCGATTGGGGCGGTCTCGTCGCACGACCTGACGCTGATCGAGGGGAGCGGGCTGGAGGCCAACGCGGTGCCTGTGCACTTCAGCGAGCAATTCAGCGAGGATGGCGGCGCCCCGGCGATGACGTTCGACTACCGTCTGCGTCCCGGCCTGGCGACAACATCCAACGCCCTCAAGCTCATGCGCATGCTCGGATTCCCGGAAGACTGAACGTTGGTGCCTGCGTCACCGCCAGTGTGGTGAAGAAAGCGCTGGGACTGTGCAGCGATCGCCCGAACGTCCCGGCAACAGCGGCGACGTGCGATCGTATCGCCCGGAACGACGGCCACCCGCGTCCGATTCCCGATACCAAGACTCGCCTGTCGTCCTGAGCGACGGGACGCAGCCCTGCCCTCGCCATCGAATCCCGCCGCCAACGCCCCCTTGTCATCCTGAGCGACGGGACGCAGCCCCGGAGCCGAAGGATCTCTCGTGCTCGGAACGATGGTCACCAGCGACCGATTCTCGCGACCAAGCATCGCTTGTCATCCTGAGCGCAGCACGCGTCGCGTGCGAAGTCGAAGGATCTCTTGCGCTCGGGGCAGGCTATCCGGCAGGCACGAGATCCTTCGACTCCACGCCCTGCGGGCGCTCCGCTCAGGATGACAAGGGGGTAGTGGCGAGGATCGCAACCCGGCGCTTCCGGCTCGGGGTTCCGTGCCCGGGATCGCGACGGCCACCAGCGTCCGATTCCCGCCGCCAACAATCGCCTGTCATCCTGAGCGCAGGGGCGCAGCACCGGAGCCGAAGGATCTCTGGCGCTCG
>CBFGRG010000279.1:0-5026 GCA_965651105.1 uncultured bacterium
CACTACCGATCGCGAGCCCCGCCAGCGCGCCGAACACAAGCCGCCCGGCGAGCGCGTTGGGGTCGGTTCGGTTGGGGGTGGCTGGCAGCTTGTCCCCGGCCAGCTCGCCGGCGCCGGCGAGCATCAGCCCCCGGCGACCCCAGACGTTGCGCAGGATGGGCCACTCGCGCCACCTGGCGTGGCGGGGAGCGCCTGGCTGGCGAAAGGCGAGCATCGCGCCGGGCATTTGGGACCGCATTCCGGCAACGACGCCGAGCGCGAGCGCGCGAAAGACGACAGAACGAGTGAAACCGAACATGGTCGAGGCTCCTGTGAGGCAGTACACTGCGGGCATGACTGAGTCATGATCCAATCTTTACCCCGCATGCACGCTCCGTGCCATACCGCCCCCCGACCTGGTCGGGCGAGGCGCGAGGATCATGCACCATGTCACAAATCATCACGCCCGAGATCGAAATTGTCCCGTTGACCCCGGACCGCGCTGCCGCCTGCGAGGCGATCGGCAGGGCGCTGCCGGCCTGGTTCGGCATCGAAGAGGGGTTGGAAGACCTGCGTCATTGCGTCGAAACGCAGGAGGGCTTCGTTGCTGTCGCGGACGGTGAGACGGTCGGCTTCGTCTCTCTCGTCGTGCATTTCCCCGAGACGTGGGAGATCACCTGGATGGCGGTCCACCCAGCCTGGCACCGGAGGGGCATCGGCCGCCGGCTGGTCGAGGCGGCGGTAGGGCGGTGTCGCGCGGAGGGCGCGGCGATGTTGCTGGTCAAGACGCTGGCGGACACGCACCCGAGCCCGGAGTACGCGCGGACGCGGGCGTTCTACGCCGCGCTGGGGTTCCGGCGGCTGGACGTGTTCCCCGATCTATGGGGATCGCACAACCCGTGTCTGCTGATGGCGCGGGCGATCGGGTAGCCGCGCAGTCGCGGTCGCCGCCATGATTGACGCCAAGCCAACCTGTCATTTCGAGGCGCTTGGTCGAAATGACAGGTTGGGAGCGCCGTGTCGTGAGGCTACGGCGTGAAGAGCTCCTTGACGGCGCCATCCTCCTTCTTCTGGAACATCTCGTAGGCTTTCGGCGCCTCGCTCAGTGGCAGGCGGTGGGTGGCGAAGGTGTCGACGCCGAGCGGATCGTCCGACCGCGTCAGCAATGGCATGATCTCGTCCGTCCAGCGCTTGACGTTCGCCTGTCCCATGCGGAACTGGATTTGCTTGTCGAACATCGTCAGCATGGGCAACGGGTCCGACTGTCCGCCGTAGACGCCGGAGATCGAGATGGTGCCGCCGCGCCGCACCGCGTCGATCGCCAGCAGCAGCGCGCTGAGCCGGTCGACGCCGGCGCGTTTCATCAGCGGAGCGGCCACCGCGCTGGGCAGCAGCGTCGCCATCTCCTGCGCCAGCTTGCTGACCGGCGCGCCGTGCGCCTCCATGCCGACCGCGTCGATCACCGAGTCCGGGCCGCGGCCGTCGGTCATCTCGCGCATCGCGTCGGCGACATCCTTCGTCGAGCGTCCATCGATCACCTCGACGCCGTTGGCGCGGGCTCGCTCGATCCGCTCCGGCACGATGTCGACGGCGATCACGCGGCGCCCCTGGTGCATCGCCACGCGGGTCGACATGTCGCCGATCGGGCCGAGGCCAATCACGCCGAGGGTGCCGCCCTCGGGCACGTCGGCGTAGGCGACGGCCTGCCAGGCGGTCGAGAGCACATCGGAGAGGTAGAAGAACCGCTCGTCCGGCATTCCCTCGCCCTCTTCGGGAATCCTGATGTGGTTGTATCCGGCCAGCGGCACGCGCAGGAGCTCGGCCTGCGCGCCGGGCACCGAGCCGTAGAGCTTCGTGTAGCCGAAGAGCGAGCCGCCAGTGCCCTGGTCGCGGTTCTGGGTTGTCTCGCACTGTGATTGCAGGCCGTGCTCGCACATGAAGCAGTGACCGCAGCTGATATTGAAGGGGATGACGACTCGATCGCCCGGTTTGAGGTTGGTCACGTCGGCGCCGACCTCCTCGACGATCCCCATCGGCTCGTGGCCGAGGATGTCGCCTTCGGTCAGGAACGCGCCGAGTACCTCGTAGAGGTGCAGGTCGGAGCCGCAGAGACCGGTGGTGGTGAGGCGGACGATTGCGTCGGTCGGTTTCTGGATCGTAGGGTCGGGGACTGTTTCGATGCGCACGTCGCGCTTGCCGTGCCAGGTGAGGGCTTTCATGCGGGTGCTCCGGGAATGGGGCAGTCAGGGCCGCCCGGCGGATCGTGCCATCCCGAATGCAGGTTTCGTGCCATCTTCCGAAACGGGTCAGGCGATGATGGTGACCATTCCCATGATCGCTTCGCCGATGGCGGGGTCGCCCTCGATCTGGGCGGCCTCGCGGACAGCATCGAGGGCGATGCCGCGGGTGAAGGCTCGCCAGGCGGTGGTCTCGTCCATGGTGACGAGTGTGTCCACGTGTTCGGGCGGCGTGGGGAGGAACGCCCATGCCTCGCTCTCGCGCCGAACCGACCAGGACCCGCCGGCTGGACCAGCGATAACAAGAGTGGCGGTTTCTCCCTCCGGCGCGTCGATATCGCGCAGCGCGTGGGGCAGGGCGCGGGCGAAGGTGTCCAGCACCGGGTGCAGCCACGTCGGCTCCGTCAGGCCGGGTCGCCCGACGGCGTCGCGGATGTGCTGTTGATGCACCCATC
Source organism: uncultured bacterium (assembly GCA_965651105.1). Taxonomy (GTDB): domain Bacteria; phylum Chloroflexota; class Chloroflexia; order Thermomicrobiales; family UBA6265; genus JACCVC01. The sequence continues at coordinate 2,672 of CBFGRG010000279.1, forward strand.
GCTCGGTGTACTCACGCGCGACGTGCAGCCAGACCGGTGCGGGGCCGGGACCGGCCCAGTCGACCGGAATGCCGGGCACGTCGAGGTCGAGCTCCGGCAGCCAGGTGGCCAGTCGGTCGCCGGTGAGGGCCAGCAGGTCGATCAGCAGTGCCGGGCTGATTCGACGGGTGGCGTCGATCCACGTCGCATTCCGACTGTCGATCCAGCCAACCAGCGTGGTCCAATCCGAGAGGTCCGGAACCGGCGGTGCGGTCGAGGAGCCGCGAAAGCGATCCCGTCCCCCGGAAAGCCAGCCGATATCGCCGCCGAGCAGGTGCAGCGCGACATCGTGTGCGTTCCAGCCCTCGCAGGCGGTTGGGGCGTTCCAGTCGCCGGGCGCGAGGCCGCGCAGCAACTCAAGCAGCGCGGCGCGCTCGCCGGGAAAGAGATGAACTGTCGAGATTGGTGGCAGGGGCATGGCGGTGTGGCTCCTCGCGCTCGGGTACCATCATGGCGGCAGTTTGCCGCATACGGGAAAACAACGCGAGAAGGGGCATTTCGTGACCGACACCACCCACACGCCGCCGCTCGACGGCATCTCGACCGACTACGTCCGCCTGGCGTTCCGGATGGAACCGCACATCGCGGGACTGATCGACGCCTACAACGGCCCCGAGGAGCTTCGCGAGGCGCCGCCTGCCGCGCCGGGAGATCTGGTGCGCGAGGCGGATGCGCTGCTGGAGCGAATCGCGACCGAAGATCTGGAGCCGACTCGCGTCGACTACCTCACGGCGCAGGTTTCCGCGCTGGCGACGCTGGCGCGCAAGCTGTCGGGGGAGGAGATCGCCTACGCCGACGAGGTGCGGCGGCTCTTCGATATCGAGCCGGAGCGTGTACCGGACGACGCGTACAAGGGGGCGATCGCGGCGCTCGATGAGGCGCTACCCGGCGAGGGATCGGTGCGGGAGCGCCGCCAGCGCTGGCGCGCGCAGTTCGAGATTGCGGTCGATCAGGCGCGAATGGCGGTCGAGACGATTCTGGACGAGGTGCGGTCCCGTACGTCGAGGCTGGTAACGCTGCCGGAGGGCGAGGCGGTCGAGATTTCGTTCGTGTCCGACAAGCCGTGGAGCGGATACAACTGGTATCTCGGCAACGCGCGGTCGCTGGTCGAGATCAACACCGACCTGCCGATCCGGGCCAACGCGCTGCTCAACCTGATGGCGCACGAGGGGTATCCGGGCCATCACACCGAGCACGCGTTCAAGGAAATCCGGCTCTACCACGAGCGAGGGTACGGCGAGCACAGCATCCAGCTCATCAACACACCGGAGTGCGTGATCTCGGAGGGAATCGCGACGCTGGCCGAGTCGATGATTTTCGCTCCGAGTGAGGGAACACGCTGGCAAGCGGAGCACATCTGGGCGCCGTTCGGGATCGACGCCGATCCGGAGCGGGAGGCGCGAATCGCCGAAGCGGAGTGGGTTCTGCGATCGGTTGGCGGCAATGCGGCGCTGCTGATGCATGCCGATGGACGGTCGGACGACGAGGTCGTGCGTTACTTGATGGAGTACGGTCTCTCGACCGAGCAGGAGGCGCGGCAGCGGGTACGGTTCATCGCCGATCCGCTGTGGCGACCCTATATCTTCACCTACCACGTCGGGCGGGACTTGCTGGCGGCGTGGCTGGACGAGGCGGAGGCGAACGGAGAGACGCGGTCGTCACGGTTCGTGCGGCTGCTGGAAGAGCAGATGACGCCGTCGGCGGTTGTCGGGGACCTGGCGGAAGGGTAACGACGGCCAACAACGCGAAACCCCCGGCCTGGCAGCGCTGCCAGGCGAGGGTTTTATGATCGCGACGAGAGATCGGTTCTCGTTGGACGTGATATCGCCACCGGGGCGGTGGGTGATATCACAATATTGTGATATGAAGGCTAGCGGGGCCAGCCGATCATGATCATGTTCTTGTCGTAGTTGCGCAGGTCGCGGCGAGCCTCGTCGGCGGTCGGGTATCCTTCGCCGGATCGAGCGATACGCCCGTAATATCGATCAAAACGACCCATTCGGGTGGCCGGCTTGCGGCGGAAAAGATTGCGAAGCGTCTCCATCGTGCGATCTCCTTACGTGATGTTCGAGCGGCGACTCCGTTGTCATCGCCCATGACACATAGAGTATATCACATTATCGGCATGAATGCATTGTTAAGGGTATGGATGCGAGATACGTCTGCCTGGACTGGCTCTGTGGGGTTTCCGGGCGCTGCATGTTTGTGGCACGGCGTCAGGCGAGGCCCAGTGCGACCCGAGCCTCGGCGACGGTGGTCAGCGAGCCCGTGACGACGATCACCGGATGACCTGCCCGGATCGCGCCGGCGAGCGCG
>CBFGRG010000280.1:0-5006 GCA_965651105.1 uncultured bacterium
TCCCGCGCCGCAGGCACCTGCCCCCCTCCCTCGGGCACGGCCACGGTCGGTATCACGACCGTGGCAGCGTGCACGTCCCCTACGCCTTACGGGAATGACCTTTGTGAAGCATCCGGGCTAGTTGAGAATCGGGAAGCATTCTCCGCCGCTACATTCCCAACCGTCTCCGCACGGCAAACCGCAGGCGCCGCAGTGGTTCGGATCGGTCATCAAGTCGACGCACTGGTTGTTGCAGTTGGTCCGCCCTGTCGGGGTGCAGGGATCGGACTCCGCGCACACGCCGTTCTGACAGAAGCCGCTGCCGCAGACCAGTCCGCAGAAGCCGCAGTTGTTGGGATCGTTCAGCAGGTCGGCGCCGCCGCAGTCATCCATGCCCTCGCCATCGCCGCCGTCACCCCCGTCGTCGGGCACGTTGCACTCGCTGTGGCAGTGCGGCTCGGGATCGGAGCCGCAGGTGTTGACGATGAAGCCGTCACCCTGCCCGCAGCCGGCGGACATGCAGCTGTAGGTGCACTCGCAGAAACCGGCGTTGCAGGTGATGCTGTCCGGCACCAGTCCGGGCGCTCCCTCGCAGCAGACGCCGTTGCAGACCACGCCGCTGGCACAGCCAGAGCTGTCCGAGTCTCCCTCCGAGCTGTCGGTCGAGCCGCCGGGGACGGTACTGGGCTCTGTGGCCGGTACCCCGATCGGGTTGGTTGTGGCCGCGCCAGCGGGCGCGCCGCCGGTCCCGCCGCTGGCCACCGCGTGCCAGTCGCCGAGATCGCCGTTCTGGGGTCCGGTCAGCGAGCCGTCGATCCGGCCGGAACAGGCGCTGATGGGCTGCTCGCCCGTGCCGACGGCGACCAACACGCGCCCGGTAGCGTCGGTGAGGCGCAGGTTCAGCGCCCGGCCCGTGGCCTGGCCCACCACCGTCATGGTGGTGCCATCGGGCAACTGCAGCTGGCCCTGATCGATCGCCCCGTCGCCCCCGAACGAAAGGGACATCGTCCCTTTCAGCTCTCCCGGCTGGGCCGCGCCCGGGACGATCATGACGCCAGCATCAGGGCCGAGGCGGACATTGCCCGTCCAGTCCAGCGTGCAGGTGTCCTGGGCCGCGGCGGGGACGGCCTTGAGCCCGATTGCGGCGAGCAGGCCGCCGCCCGCGAACGCCCGGATGGCGTCGCGCCGGGTCGAGGCGGTGGCGGTTCGGCGGGTGAGCGCGTCGAAGCGATTCGGGTCCATAACCGACCTCCGGGGATGACGTACAGCAGACGCGAGAGAGACGCGACCGATACAATCATGGGAACCCGGCTTATCGTAGCGAGCGATGACCCGCAAGACATACGACAGGTACTGCCGACAACGTATTCAGCGCCGGCAACAGACCCTCGCGAGTCATGCCAGGGGGTGGCTCGACAGCTCACTGCGCGCGAAATGACTCCGTCACTTGAGTGTGGACAGGGCGTTGGTGGTGGCGGAGAGCTCGTGCCCAGGCGCGCGAGCTCTCCGGAGAGGGTGGCCTACGGGATCGCGGCCGTGAGGAGCGGCTCGAGGTCGCGCAGGAGGATATCGAGCTCGCGGTGGTTCTCGGCGTCGAGATGGCCGGCGCCGGGCACGCGCGTCTTCGCCGAGGCGATCACGCCGCGCCGCAGCAGGACCTCCTTGTAGATCGTGAACGAGAACATCGCCTCGTAGTTGAGCAGCGGCAGCAGCATCGTGTGCAACCGCCGCGCCTCGGTTTCGTCGCCGCCGTCGAGCGCGTTCCAGATCGCGACGTGGGCGTCGGCGACCTCGCAGGCCGGCATCGTGCCGCAGGCGCCCCGGCGATATTCCTCAAGCAGGTAGCGCCCGGCCATGCCGCCCATCACGCCCTTCAGGCTGTCGCCGGCCAGGTCGCGCACGGCAGTGATCACCTGTGGCGCGTGGGCGGTCTCTTCCTTCAGGTAGTCGACACCGGGAATCTCGGCCAGCAGCTTCGCCAGCAGCGCCGGCGCGATCGGTGTGCCGATCGGCCCGACGTAGTCCTGCACCCAGACCGGGAGCGGATCGGCGGCGCGGGCGACGGCGGCGTAGAAGTCGAAGATCTCGCTGGCGGGTGGGTGGCGGACATAGGGCGGCATCGCCATCACCGCATCGGCGCCGATCTCGGCGGCGTGGCGGCTGTAGAGCGCGGATGAGGCGGTGCTGACGCCGGAGACGCCGATCACGACCGGGACGCGCCCGGCGGCCTGCTCGACGGCGATCTCGGCGACGCGGAGTCGCTCGGCGTCGGTCAGGGCGATCGCCTCGCTGGCGTTGACGGGGGTGACGATGCCGTGGGAGCCGGCGGCGACACAGAAATCGACGCAACGTCGCAGCGAGGCTTCGTCGACATTGCCGGCGTCGTCGAACGGAGTGGGCGGGATGGCGAAAACGCCGCGAAATCGTTCGATGGTCATGGGGTGTTCCTCCTGGATGTCACAATCGGGGACGTCACAACATGCCTGCAACCTGTAGACCCGGGCCCAGGTGCCCGGGTGCGCGAGGCGCTCGGCCGCGATTCGTAGGGGAGGAGCTTGCCTCCTCCCGTCTTCACAATGCCGCCCTGCGGGCGGCCGGGAGGCCATTGACCGCGCCGGACGCCGTCTCCCGCGACGCCGGTGAGCGCGGTCAAGACCTCCCCTACGCATCGATCCCTTCGTCAACGATGTGCGCGGCGAGGCGCTCTTCGTCGAACTCGATGCCGAGGCCGGGGCCGTCGGGGACGGTCAGGATGCCTCTTTCCGGGCGCAGCGGCGCGGTCAGTAGCTCATCGCCGATCGGATTCGGGGTGCTGGAGAACTCGAAGACGAGGAAGTTGGCGCTCGCCGCCGCGAGGTGCGCCGCTGCCGCGACGTGGACTGACGTGCCCATGCTGACGTGCGCCGCCCACTTCGCGTTGTGGAGGCTGGCGACGGTGGCGATGCGACGCCCCTCGGAAATGCCGCCGGCGCGGCAGATATCGGGCAGCAGCACATCGACGGCGCGGCGCGAGAACCGCTCGGCCACCTGCCAGCGGGTGCAGTCGGTCTCGCCGGCGGCGATCGGCATGTCGACCGCGGCGACCAGGGCGGCGTAGCTGTCCAGCGCCTCGGGCGGGATCGGGTCTTCCAGCCAGGTGACGCCCATTGCCTCCAGCCGGCGCGCGGCGGGGATCGCCTGCTCGGCGGTCCAGGCGCCGTGGGCATCAACGAGCAGGTCGGCCCGCCCGGCGATCGCTTCGGCGACGGCGGCGACCCCGGCGAGGTCGGTTTCGATGTTGGCGCGCCCGACGGAGAGCTTGATCGCGGTGTACCCCTCGGCGATGAAGCGCTCGGCTGTGGCGATGCGGTCCTCGATCGTATCTCCGGGCAGGCCGGAGGCGTAGGTTGGCAGCTCGGTGCGGAACGGACCGCCCAGCAGCCGGTAGACCGGCTCGCCGAGCAGCTTGCCGGCGAGGTCCCAGAGGGCGATGTCGACGCCGGCCATCGCCTCGAGCTGGTAGCCGGAGGCGTGGCCGCGCAGGCGCATCGAGCCGTACATGCGCTCCCAGTGGAGCTCGATCGCGAACGGGTCGAGGCCGATCAGCAGCGGCGCGAGCACGTCCTCGACGACGGCCTTCGTCGCGCGCGGGCCGAGCGGGGCGTGGGCCTCGCCCCAGCCGACGGTGCCGTCGCTGGCGGTGATTTTCACGAGGCAGCTCTGCGCCTGGGGCGGGTAGGCGCAGATGTGGAGATCGCCGACCTCGCCCAGCGCCCGGTTGGTCGCGGGGAGCTGGCTTGGCGGCGCGAGGCCGGCGCCGCCGGCGTAGTCCTTGTCGCCGACGATCACGAAGGCCTCGATCGACTCGATGGTCGGCGATGACGCGGTTGATGACACGATGGATCCTCCCTGGTCGGATACGCGTTCGCGTCATCATGCACGAGGGCGCCGGGTTTGTGGACTGCCGATCGTGGTGCGGTTGCCACGGTGCTACGTGGCTGGGCCAGCGTCTCGCAACGTGACAAGGAGCGTTTCCAGGAAGTCCGTGATCCCGGCGTGACTCACCGGGAAGTCTCGCTTCCACAATCCCACCTGCCCGGCGGCGACGGCGGGCATCGTTCCGAACACGTCGTGTGCCTGCAGGTCCTCGGCGGTCAGGTAGGTGCTGTAGACGTCGCTGAAGACCACGTCGGCCGGGTACAGCAGGGACTGCTCCACGCTCAACGTCTCCCAGAAGTCGCCGGCCGCCTCGGCATCGGCGTTGGCGAACGTCAGCCCGAGCGATGCGAGGAACTGCAGCTCCGCCACGCCGCCCGGCCCGCCGATGTAGATGGCATCTTCATCGAAATTGACGAAGAGTGTGGCCAGCCCGGCCTGCGCCGCCGCGACCTCGCGGAACTCTTCGACCTTGGCGGTGTAGGCATCCTGGGCGGCCACGATCTCCGGCAGCGACAGATCGGCTCCCAGCGATGCGGCGAGGTCGACCAGGCGCTGCAGCTGGACATCGGTAGGACCCATGTCGGTCACAACCAGCACCGGGGCGATCGCGTTGATCGTCTCAAGGAAGTCCAGCGGGATGCCGCCGATCTGGCCGGGGTCGTCGTTGCGAAACGTCAGTGTCAAGACGACATCGGGCTCGACCTCGAGCAGCTGTTCCGGCTGGATATTGCCGTCGATATCGCCGATGTTCGCGACTGCCTCCGGATCGATATTGCCCCAGGCGATGTGATCGCCATCCGGATAGGCCGAGGCCGTCCAGTCGAATACGGCGACCGACTTGATGCCCAGATCCCAAAGCGCCGCGGCGGTGACGAGGTTGGCGGCGATCCGGACCGGGGGCTGCGGCAGCGTCAGCTCAGTGCCGAGCACGTCGGTGTAGCTCCAGGGCGATGCGGCGTCGGCTCCCGGCGTCGCGGATTGTCCGCTGGCCGAAGTGCCGAGCGCCAAGCTGCCGGCGAGGCCGGTAGCGGCACCCAGGATGTGCCTGCGGGTGATCGGGGTCAGGTCGGGCGTAGGCATCGGGGACATTCCTCCGTGCAAAACCGGGA
>CBFGRG010000281.1:0-5004 GCA_965651105.1 uncultured bacterium
TTATCAGCTCGTCCCCGGGCAGGATCTCCGTCGATGGCAGGGCCATCACCGGATCCGGCCCCCGAATGATCGCGGCGATGACGCAGTGGACGGGGAACTCGACCTCGGAAACCCGCTTGTTCGCCACGCTTGAGTCCTGGGTCACCTTCGCCTCGACGATGGTCAGCTCGTCGTGCCGCAGGTTGAGCAGGTGGACGAACGATTTCTCGGGGATTTTCTGCTCGATCAGCTTGAGGATGTGCTCGGTCTGACTCACCGTGACATCGATACCGAGCCGCTGGAAGAGAGACTCGTTCTTTGGGTTGTTGACGCGGGCGATCGCGCGCGGAACGTGAAACCGGGCCTTGGACATCTGGCAGACAACCAGGTTGTCCTCATCCTCGCCCGTCACCGCGATCACCACGTCCGCCCGTTGCGCGCCCGCCGCGCTGAGCGTCGCCGCCTCGGCGCCGTCGCCGGCGAGCACCACCGATCCGAGCCGCTCGTTGTAGACATCGACCTTTTGGCGGTCGCGCTCGATCAGCAGGACCTCGTGACCCTCGACGAGCAGCGTCTTGGTCAGGTAATAACCGACTTTTCCGCCGCCCACGACGATGATGTACATCTAGATTTCCTCGTCTCTCGGCAGGATGTCGTTGATCTGGTCGATGATCAGCGCGGACATCGTGGTCGTGGGGCAGATCGTACGAAGGCCGAGCCGCCGGTAGGTGTCCTCCCGGACGGGGTCGTAGATGCGTACGATGACGTGCTTGACGTCGAAGACGGTGCGGGCGACCTGTGCCGCCATGATGTTGCGGTTGTCCCCGTTAGTGACCGCGATGAAGACATCCGCGTCCTCGATGCCGGCACGCCGAAGGACGTCCGCGTCGATGCCGGTGCCGATCAGCGTGTCGCCCCTGTACCGCTCGCCGAGACGCCGAAGCGAGTCGGGGTTGGTGTCGACCACGCACACGCGATGGCCGTGCTGGTCGAGAATCGAGGCGACGCGGGCACCGACACGTCCGGACCCCATGACGATGACGTTCATGACCACTCCATCGATTCGGTGATCCAGTCGGGTAGCGCCTGGCGAATCACGATGACTTCACAAGGGGCGTGTTTCAGGACGTAGTCGACGGTGTCGCCGATGGTGAGATAGCCATACTGGCGGCGCAGCGTGGCGCCGAGCATGATGATGTCGGCGTTCTTGTCGGTGGCCTCGTCAACGATGGCGGCCCCGGCCGATCGAGCCTGAAGCAGCTCGGAGAAGATGTGCACGGCGGGGGAGTCTGCCTCTCGCCGAAGCGTCTCGGCCGCGTTGCGCAACACCGCCTCGCCCCTGTTGACCTCATCGGGCAGCTCGGCGTCGAGCGGCATCGACTGCTCGACTTCCACCACATACACCAGTGTCACGTCGGTCTTGCGCCGGTGGCAGAGACGAGCCACCGATTCGAGGAGACGTTCGTCGGTGGAGCCACCGCTGACGGGCAACACGATCCTGACGCTGGTTTGGGCTCGTTCCCCCGCTCGAGGGCGAAACGATGACCGGAAACTCACCACGGTCGGGTGTCCTTTATCTTGACGACAACAGGCGAAGTATCCACCCGAAGCCATGGAATTGCAACGCGTCGCGGTCAGCCACCGGCGCGAGTCGGAAGTGATTCGGCAAGCTGGAGGCGACGCAGGTGGACGAGGAGGGCGCCGATATCGGTTGGAGTCACGCCTGCGGTGCGCCTCGCCTGGGCAATGGTGGTGGGTGCGCGGTGTCCAAGACGCTGCGCCGCTTCGACCCGCATGCCGGCGACCTGTGCGAAATCAAGTCCCGCCGGGACCTGCTGTTCTTCTGCAGCGAGGTGCCGTTCCGCCTCGCGGCGCTCCTTGTCGATGAACGCGCCGTAGCGTACCGCGATCTCTGCCTGCGCCAGCGTGTGGGACGGCAAGTCGGGCAGGTCGTACATGTCCAGGGCGCGCAGTGCCTCGATCACCTTCGCCAGGGGCACGCCCGGCCGGCGAGCGAGGTCCAGCGCCGTCAGTGACCGACGCGCCGGCGCGATGCCGTGGGCTTCGAGCGCCTCGGCGTGGCGCGCGTTGTCACCGAGCCACGTCGAGCCAAGGGTGTCGATCAAGGCATCGATGCTCGTGATTTCTTCTTCGATCGCGCGCTGCCGATCCTCGCTGGTGAGACGATATGTGGCGGCGTGGTGGTTCATCCGGCGATCGGCGGTGTCCTGCCGGAGGAGTAGCCGGAACTCGGCGCGGGAGGTGAGCATGCGGTACGGCTCTTCGAACGGCAGAGAGACGAGATCGTCGATCATCACGCCGATGTACCCCTCGTCGCGACGCAGGCGAAGCGGGGGCATACCCAGCGCGCGGGCGGCGGAGTTGACGCCAGCGACCAGGCCTTGCCCGGCCGCTTCCTCGTAACCCGAGGTGCCGTTCACCTGGCCGGCGAGATACAAGCCCTCGACTCGGGTGCTCTCCAGCGTGTGCATCAGCTCGGTCGGGTCGACCGCGTCGTACTCGACGGCGTAGCCGTACCGGGTGATACGCGCATCACGGAGGCCCGGTACGTGCCGAAGCACCGCGTCCTGCACGTCGGGCGGCAGGCTGGTGCTGAGTCCCTGGATGTATGCCTCGTGTGAGCGCCACCCCTCTGGCTCGATGTAGATGGGGTGTGCGTCCTTGTCGGCGAAGCGGCCGACCTTGTCCTCGATCGAGGGGCAGTAGCGCGGCCCGGTGCCTTCGATCGAGCCGTTGTACATCGGCGCGCGATCGAGGTTCGCCCGGATGATCTCGTGCGCCGCATCCGTGGTCGATGTCTGGAAGCAGGCGACCTGTAACCGACCGCCCCGGAGCTCCGGGCGGGAGAAGATACCGTCCCGCGCGGCGGGAAGTACCACCGGCTCGAGCTCGCCGAGCGCGCCCTCGCGACTGAGCCAGAGCGGCTCATCATCGCCGGGCTGCGCGAACGTTTCCGATATGTCGATGGTGCGGCTGTCGATTCGTGGCGGGGTGCCGGTCTTGAATCGGCGCAGCCGGATTCCCACGTCGAGCAGCGAGCCGGCCAGCGATGTGTCGGCATTGTCGCCGGCTCGCCCTCCGGCGATGCTGGCAGTCCCGGACACCATTCGGGCGCGAAGGAAGGTGCCCGCGGTGACAACCACGCTCGTGGCGTGGATCGCGCCCGCGATTCCTGTCGTGATACCAACGACGGTCGCCCGGCCGGAGCTGTCGAGGTCCTCGAGAATGACCCCGGTGGCGGCGTCCTGCAGCAGGTCAAGCCGCTCCTGTGTCTCCAGCTCTTCCTTCATGAGCATGGCGTAGAGCGATTTGTCGCATTGGGCACGCACCGCGCGTACGGCGGGTCCCTTGCTGGTGTTGAGCTGTCGTACCTGCATCGCCGACTGGTCCGCGACGCGTGCCATCGCGCCGCCGAGCGCGTCGACCTCGGCGACGATCTGGCTTTTTCCCGGGCCGCCAATCGATGGGTTGCAGGGCATGTACCCGGTGCGATCGAGGTTGGGGGAGACGACGAGCGTGCGGGCACCGGTCCGGGCGGCAGCCAGCGCCGCCTCGCAGCCGGCATGGCCGGAGCCGATCACGATGACATCGTAGGTTCGGGGCGAATGGGTCATACGGGCATGCGTCTCTCAAAAGTGCGAAAATCTGGCACGATCCGTGCGATTGCAGGGGCAGGTGAGGGTATTCCATGCCCGAAGCAGGACTATCATACGGTAGAGGTCAAACGGCGCTGTGCCTGCCGCGACGGCGGCACGCGGAACAGAAGGCGAGCAGCATGGAACACCACGAATCGGTCGTCGCGCGCAATGCGAAGATCGTCGGCATCGCGGGTCTCGCCGCCGGACTGCTTGGCGGACTCGCGAGCCGGGTACTGTCATCGCAGCGTGAGCCGACCCGCCAGGAGCGCGCCCAACGGGCGCTCGCTGAGTTGACCGGCCGAGATGTCGAGTCGATCAAGGCGACGATCGCGGCTGAGGCGGCGAAGGCGCAGGAACGCCTTTCCGAGCTGGCCGACACGGCCCAGCGCGAGGGGAAGAAGGGGCGCAAGAAGGCGAAAAAGCGTCGCAAGGAGGCCCGCAAGCAGGCGAGGACTCTCTCGGCCTCGGGAGTGTCGTTCGGCGAGCACATGAAGTCCGCGCTCCGGGAAGGCGCGAGCCAGGCCGGCGAGGCGCTGCAGGAGGCGCTCGGCGAGACAACTTCGACGCTGCATCATGTATCGGAAGATGTCGACAAGCGCTCGGCCGAGGTGTCCCAAAAGGCAAGGGAGCGTAGCGAGAAGGCGCGCAAGCGAGCGAGAGAGCGGAGCGAGCAAGCCCGCAAGCAGGCAGAGATGACGCGCGCGGAGCTACGGGATCGCGCGAAGGAAGGACGCAGGGAATTGAAACACCTTCGCGAAGAGACCAGGGATCGAAGCGAGGACACCATCGAGCAGATCGAGAAGATTGCGCGAGAGATGGTGGCAAAGGCGAAACCACGGGCGGAGCGAGCGATGGCGACGGCGTCCGCCAGCGCGGCCGATGCGCGGAAATGGGCCGAGGAGGAGGCGAAGCATCTCGAAAAGCGATATGAAGAAGCCCGGCCCAGGCTCGAGAAGGCCGCCGAGCACTACGCCGATCGGGCGAATGAGCTCAGCGCGGAACTTCGCGAGACGGCCGAGGGGCGCGCCCAGGAGGCGGAAAAGGCGCTGCGCGAGGGCTCGGTTCACGCTCGGCAGCTCGCCCATGACGCCGGGGAGTCGGCGAAGCAGGGCGGCAAGGACTTCTCGTCGTTTCTGATGTGGCTCGGGATTGGGGTCGGGGTGATCTACCTCGTCTTCCTCAACGAGGAACAGAAGCGCAAGGCGCGCGAGCTGGCGAAGTCCGCCTACCATGAAGGTGTCGGCATCTACAACGATCTTCGCGGTGAGAACGCGGACTTCGAGACGTCAGTGTAATCCCGGTATCCCTGCAGGCGTGTGGAGATCCAATTGGAATTCGTTTGAATCGATGGGAACGACATCGCCCC
>CBFGRG010000282.1:0-4991 GCA_965651105.1 uncultured bacterium
CTCACCGATGAGGACATCGGCACGCTCGTCGACCGCGCGTTGACCGACGTCGATCGCGGCATTGGCGGACGAAAGCTCGCGCTGACGCCGGAAGGCCGGGATCTGCTCGTCAATCTCGCCAACGGCGACGCCCGCTTCGCCCTCAACACGCTCGAGTACGCCGCCACCGGCGTCGACACGGGCGGCACGATCGACGCGGACATCGTCGGCGAGGCCGCGCAACGCCGAGCGGCCACCTACGACAAGAGCGGTGAAGGGCATTTCGACACCATCTCCGCCCTGCACAAGACCATCCGCGGATCCGATCCGGACGCCGCCCTCTACTGGCTTGGCCGAATGCTCGAGCGCGGCGACGACCCGCTCTACGTCGCGCGCCGGCTGGTCCGGTTCGCATCGGAGGACGTCGGGCTCGCCGACCCAATGGCGCTGCCGAAGGCGATTGCCGCACAGCAGTCGGTTCACTTTCTCGGCATGCCCGAGGGCGCGCTGGCACTGGCCGAGCTGACGGTCTATCTTGCGCTGGCGCCGAAAAGCAACGCAATCTATCGCGCCTGGGGCGAGGTTCGCCAGGATATCGCCAACACGCGCAACGACCCCGTGCCCCTGCACCTGCGCAACGCCCCAACGAAACTGATGCAGGAAATGGGGTATGGCAAGGGCTACCGCTACGCGCACGATTTCGAGGGCGGGGTGGTTGGCCAGCAGAATCTCCCCGACAACCTCGAAGGCAAGACCTACTATCACCCGACCGATCGCGGATACGAGCGCGAGCTCACTGAGCGCCTGACCCGGATTCGTGAAATCTACGACCGAACCGAGGACACCGATGACGATTGAAGTGCCTCTGCGCCGCTCCTACGGACGGACCGTCGAGGATATGCGGCCAGTGAGCATCGCCCCGAATGCGCTGCCCCACGCGGAGGGCTCAGCCTACATCAAGATCGGTGACACCCACGTCATCTGCACCGCCTCGGTCGAAGAGCGCGTGCCGGGCTGGATGCGGGGAACGGGGCGGGGCTGGGTCACGGCCGAGTATGGCATGTTGCCCCGATCGACCGGCACGCGAACCGATCGCGAAGCGTCGAGAGGCCAGCAAAAGGGTCGCACCGTCGAGATTCAGCGCCTCATCGGCCGAGCACTACGCGCCGGCGTCGATCTCGAAAAGCTCGGCGAGCGCCAGATCATTCTCGACTGCGACGTGATCCGGGCCGACGGCGGCACCCGCTGTGCTTCGATCACCGGCGCCTGGGTCGCGCTGTCCCTGGCGTGCCGCCGCCTGATGGACGAGCACCGCCTCCGTGCCTACCCGATCGAGCGGCAGATCGCGGCGGTCAGCGTTGGCGTGGTGAAGGGAATCCCGATGGTCGATCTCGATTACCGCGAGGATTCAAAGGCCGACGTGGACGTCAACGTCGTGATGACCAACAGGGCCGAGTTCGTCGAGCTGCAAGGAACCGCTGAAGCGGCGCCCTTCACCTCTGGCACCCTCGATGAGATGTTGGTGCTGGCCAGCTCTGCTCTCGACCAGCTCTTCGAAAAGCAGAACGAAGCCATCGGCGGTGACCGCTGATTCCGCTTGCAGGCGCGACATTTTCTGCAGATACACGATGGCAAACCCGGGCATGTGCAGCCCGGATCCACCCCACTATCGCTTCGCCGAACGATTCACAGCGACAGCGATACCTACACCCCCGTCAGTCCCGAAGCCGCCTCGCGGTCCACGATGACCTCCAAGCGATCACCGACGTTCTGCAGCCAGGACGCCGGGACATCGAGCGTCGGCTCCTCCTCGAGCGATCGCCGCAGGATCTCCGCCTTGGAATCCCCCGACACGATCAGCACGATCCGCTTCGCCGACAGGATGGTCCCGAGACCCATCGTCATGGCGCGTTCAGGGATGGCCGCCTCGCCCTCCCAGTAGGCTGACGATTGTTGGCGCGACTCCGGCGCCAGCTCGACAATGCGGGTGCGACTGTCCGGCGGCGAGCCCGGCTCGTTGAACGCCACGTGCCCGTTCGGTCCAAGCCCCACCACCGCCAGCTCCAGCCCGCCGAGATCGGCCAGCTCGACTTCGAACTCTGTGGCGGCGCCCTCCGGATCAGCGGCGGTCGACGGGACCTCGTGGATGTGCTCGGCAGGGATTCCCGCCGGTGTCAGGAACGACTCGTACAACCATCGAGTCAGGCTCGCCTCGTCATCCCGCCCCTGGCCGAGGTACTCGTCGAGCAGGAAGATATGCGTCTTGTTCAGGTCGAGCGTGCCCGCCTTGACCCGACGCACCAGCTCCTCGTACATCCCCAGTGGCGTCTGGCCCGTCGGCACCGTGATCGCCGCGCCGGGCGCGGACTCAACCGTCTGCTGGACGATGTCGGCCGCCGCCTGGCTCATCTCGTCGTAGCTTTCCACCACTCGAATCGAATACGACCCCACATCGTCCTCCTGCAACATGCAAATAGCGCGCGCCACCGGGGCGCGCTGGTGCCCCAAGCATACTCCCAACCCGGTCGCGCCAGGCGCGCAGTTGCCGATACAATCAGGGCAACCGCGCCCGCCGGGGCGCATCCGCGGGGAGGGAAAGATGTCGGCAGTGGAGGAAGCACTCGGCGCGATCGATCGCTGGGTTGACGACGGCGCCGTCAAGGGCGTCGCCGCGGCCGTCTGGTCCGGTGATGAGATCGTCGCGACGCGACACGCCGGTACACGAGCCCCCGGTCAACCCGTCACGAATGACACGATCTTTGCCCTTGCCTCGGTGTCGAAACCGTTCACGGCGGCGGCGGTCATGTCCGTCCTGAACGCCCACGATGTCGATATCGACACGCCGCTCGCCGAGATCCTGCCAGGTTTCTCCACCGTCGACGATCCGTTCGATCCGGACCTGCTGCCGCCGCTTGAAGCCTTGCGCGAGGAGATCACGCTGCGCCAGGCGCTCAGCCATGTGAGCGGCCTCCCTGAAAACATTGGCGTTCGGCGGATCCGCATGGCGAGCATGCCGTCGCACGACCAGCTCGTTGACGCGATGGAGCAGGTCCCGCTGCAATCGGCCCCGGGTGAGGAGCTTCGCTATTCGAACCTCGGGCTGGGCCTCGCTTCGCGCGCCGCCGAGCGCATCGACGGCCGCCCGTTCCATGACATCCTTCAGGCGGATATCCTCGACGCAATGGAGCTCGATGGCGTCGTACTGCGTCCAGGCAAGAACGAAGCCGGGCGCATCGTTCATGTCGACGACGCGGCCGGCAAGGGCAGCCCGCACGAAAGCTACAACAGCGAATACTGGCGACAGCTGGCGATCACCTGGGGTGGATACTATGGCTCCACCAGTGACGTGCTCCGCTTCGCGGCATCGTTTCGGCCCGGCGATACCGGCAATCCCCTGCCCGAGGACATTCGCAAGGAGATGGTCACCGACCAAACCGGCGGCGTTCCGGGCGGTGTCAACTCGGCAGGGCTCCACTGGCGAGAAGGCGCCTGGGGTCTCGGCTGGGAAGTCAAGGGCTCGAAGCGCAATCACTGGACGGGCTCGACAACATCGCCGAAGACCTGGTGCCACTGGGGGCAGTCAGGCACACTGGTCTGGTTCGACCCCGAACGCGATCTCGGTCTCGCCGTGTTCGGCAACCGTACCGTCGCCACGGCGTGGCCCCTGAAGCCGCCACGATGGCACGATCTCAGCGACGCTGTCGTGGAAGCGATGGAGGAATAGTGGCATGCCCGCTGCAGTCAACGAGACGCAGGATCGGTCGAGGCGGCTCGGGCTGATCGCATTCGGCATCATCCTCATCGTCGCCACGCTCGCCCTGCCGCTGTTGGCTTCCGCGACAACAGTGCTCGGCGACAGTACGGTCACGATCCCTGCCACCGATACGATCGATGACGACCTCGTCATCACGGCTGACAGCTTTGTGCTCGATGGCGACGCCGAGCTGGACGTCTTGGCCTTTGCCCGAGATGTGGAAATCAATGGCAACGTCGGCGGCTCGGTCAATGTCGCTGCCAGCTCGGTGACGATCCGTGGGCACGTGGACGGCTCGGTACGCATCGCGGCGGGCACGGTGACGATCGATGGCACCGTCAACGGCGATGTCGTCGTGGTCGGCGGCACCGCCACGGTCGATCCGGGTGGTGTCCTGCGGGGCAGCCTCACCATGCACGGCGGCACGCTGACCACCCGCGGCACCGTGTCTGGCGATGTGACCGGCACGATGGAGCGCCTCACGATCGATGGCCCCATCCGCGGTGATGTCAACGTACGCGTCAGCGATCTCAACGTTGAACCGAGCGCGGCGGTGACCGGCAACCTGACGTACGTCAGCGGCTCGGACGCCGACGTCTCGAACGATGCGACGGTCAGCGGCACGATCGAGCGAGAGACGATCGCACCGTGGGGGATCGACGGAAGTTTTCGCGGGCGATTCTTCAGCCCCCTGGTGCGCACATTGTGGATGCTGGTCGCCGGTGCGGCCGTGATCGCGTTCGCCCCGCGCCTCGCGTCGGCGCTCGACCGGAACATGCGGCGACCATTGGCGCTGTTCATCGCCGGCGCCGTCGCGCTGATCGCGATTCCCGCGCTCACGCTGGCCCTGGCGATCTCCGTCGTCGGACTCCCGGCCAGCCTGATCCTCATCGCGCTCTACCTGATCGCGCTCTATCTCAGCCAGTACGTTGTTGGCCAGCGACTGGGGACTCTTATCCTGCCGAATGGGTGGAACGACGGCAGCCGGGGTTTCCTGTTGCTGAGCATGACCATCGGCGTGCTGTTGTTGAGCCTGCTGCGGTACCTGCCGATTCCGTTCGTCGGCAGCGCGATCGACCTGATCATCACCGTCGGTGGGCTCGGCGCCATGGTGCTGCTGCTCGGTCAGCTTCGACCCGGAACGACATCGCTCTCGCCACGCTGAACCTCGGTCTGCGGCTGTTTACGCCCTCGTGAGTGTCGAGCAGCCTGCAAGCGTTTAGACACACAACCGCCCTGGTGCCGGAAATCCGGCACC
>CBFGRG010000283.1:0-4988 GCA_965651105.1 uncultured bacterium
CCGGCCCTCGGAATGTGGGTAAGAGTGAGGCCTCAGGTCGGGGTTCCGTCCACGGGATCCGAGGTTGCTGCGTTCTGAGACGGCCAGATGCGGGCTGGTTGTACCGGACGGTGGTGCGGAACGTCGCACGACTCCGATGGATACGCAACATAACGTTCAGGGCGCTGAACATAGGCATCTATCGCTTGGGGATATATGATTGCATTCCCAATGTGAATCAATCAACAGGTGTTCCAGAGTATGGAAGGATTCACAGGAAGTTACGTGATACGGCGCCCGGAGTGGCCCATAGCCAGGTATATCGTTGGAGATTCGTCAACGGTCTGATGAGAGACAGATTGGCCTTTAAGGGTCATTGTTGATAAAGTTGGAGTCAACGGGGCGCGCACTCGACAGAGGAAGATTCGTGGCCCTGGCAGCGCGCCGGGTGACAGGCTATTCGCGGTTCCGGCTACGCCCAGGGGACGAAAAGAAGGAGTGATCTGTGAGGAATGGTTTCCGATTGGCAAGTCTGAGGACGCTGCTCGCGGTGATCATCGCCGCCGCAGGGCTTGCGGGGCTGATGACGCCAGCTTCGGCGCAGGCGGACGGCCACATGACGGTTATCGTCCATGACGAGGCTGGCGATGTCGTCCAGGGTGCCTACGTGGCGTTCGACGGCATCGACGAGGAAGGCACCGTCTACCCGAATGACGGCTCGTTCACGACCGAAGGGGAGTATGCCCCCGGCGTCTACACGTTTGTCGCTTCTGCGGACGGCTACCTGGCTCAGGAAGGCGAGGTGGAGATCGTTGATGGCAACGCCAGCGTTACGGTGACGCTGACTGAGGATCCCGGTCCCCTGGGCTACATGACGGTCATCGTCGAGGATGAAGCCGGCGACATCATCGAGGGCGCCTATGTGGCGTTCCACGACATCGACGAAGAAGGAACCGTCTACCCGAACGACGGCTCGTTCACGACCTCGCAGCAGTACGAGCCGGGCACGTATGGCTTTACTGTCTCGGCGGATGGCTACGCGTCCCAGGACGGCGAGCTGACCATCGTCAACGACAACGTCAGTACGACCGTGACGCTCCTGGCTGAGTCGGGGCCGCTGCCGCTCGCGCTGGTCTACCTGGAAGTTTCTTCGTCCGACCCGACAGTGGCGAACACGCTCCCGGAGGGGTCGACCTGGGTGATCTATGACAACAGCGGCGCCGGTCACGGCCTGATCAGCTCTGGTGAGTTCACCGAGCTCGAGCTCCCGGTTACCGTCGAAGTGCCCGAGGGCGTGCCGTACGGCGAGATGCTGATCACCATCGACGGCCTTCCGGCCTTCGAGGCCTACGAGTGGACCCACGACATCGTCGACGACGTGGAGTACCTCGACATCGTCCTCGATCCGGTTGCCGGTGACGATGATGATGACGACAACGGCGACGACGACAAGGACAACGGCGACGATAAGGACGATGCCGACGACGACAAGGACGACGGCGACGATAAGGACGAGAAGGACAAGGACAAGACCGAGGACGTCAAGACACTGCCGGTGGTCGGCAGCGGTCCAGGCGGCTCGGATGGCTCCGGTCTCCACGTCGTCCTGGCTCTCTTTGCCGCGATCGTCGCGGGTGTCGCCGGTCTGCGTCTGCGTGCCACCACGGCCTGACGCCGTGCAGGCCAGCTGAACACGAGTGCAGCAGAACGGGTACGCATCAGGCGTACCCGTTCTTTTCATTCCTCCGCGCACCGCGACGTGCTCGTTCCAGGTGGCGCGCGGTATCCTTTGCCTGATCGGCGAATGGTATACCAAACGGCGGAGGGATCGATGTCGACGAGCTGGCTGATTCGAAATGTGCAGGCAATGGGGCAGGCGGAGGCGGTCGATGTCGTCGTGCGCGATGGGACCATCGACGCGATTGGCCCCGACGCGGGAGCTGACGCCGGTAACTTCGAGATCATCGATGGCGGCGGCCGACTCATCTTTCCCGGTCTTGTCGATGCCCACACCCACATGGACAAGACGCTGATGGGACTCGGCTGGCGCCGGCATGAAGCTGGTCCCAACCTGCTCGACCTGATCGAGAACGAGCGTCGGGTCCGTCGCGAAGAGGGGATCGACTCGCATCAGCAGTCGATGCGCCACGCCCGCGCCGCGATCGCGACCGGCACCACCCATATCCGTACCCACGTCGACATCGACACCGAGATCGGGCTCAAGGGCTTCGAGGGCGTCAGAAGGACACAGGCGGAGCTGGCCGACGCGTTGACGATGCAGCTCGTGGCGTTTCCGCAGAGCGGCATGCTCGTACGTCCGGGCACGGTCGATCTGCTGGAAGACGCATTGCGAAACGGCGCCGAGGTGATGGGCGGCCTGGATCCCTCGACAATCGACCGCGACCCGGTCCGACACCTCGATACCGTCTTCGGCCTTGCGGAGAAGTACGACGTCGATGTCGATATCCACCTGCATGAGCCGGGCGAGCTGGGCGCGTTTTCGATCGAGCTGATTGCGGAGCGGACAAAAGCGCTCGGCTATCAGGGCAGGGTCGTGATCAGTCACGCCTTCGCTCTGGGCGGCGTTGACGAGACCCGGTTCGGACGGCTGGTGGAGCTGTTGCTGGAGAACGACATCGCGATCATGACGCACGGCCCGGGTGGGCACCGGTCGATCCCGAACATCAAGGAGCTCGCCGCGCGCGGCGTGCGGCTGTGCACCGGCAACGACGGCATTCGCGATTCGTGGGGACCGCTCAACACGCCGGACATGCTGGAGCGGGTGTTCATCGTGATTTACCGGAACAACCTTCGGCGCGACGAGGACATTGAGAATGTGCTCGGGGTCGCGACGGAGGGTGGCGCCGGGGTGATGAAGGCGGACGGGTATGGGCTGCGGGAGGGCGCCGACGCCGATTTGGTGCTTGTCGATGGCGAGACGCACGTCGAGGCGGTGATTAGCCGCCCGGCACGGCACCTGGTGATGAAGCGCGGCCGTGTCGTCGCTCGCGACGGCGAGGTGCTGGTGTAGGCGTTAGATCCGGGGGCGCGAGGACCGTCACATCTCGGCTTGTGACGCCTCGACGGGGCAATCACGGAACGATTATGGACCGGCGTGCCCATCATCCGTCCAGCAGGCGGACCTCACCGGTGTCCATGTCGTAGATCGCACCGACGACCTTGACCCTGCCGCGCTCCTGCGCCGCGTTGATCACCGGCGAGATGGTCCGCAGCCGGTGCACCTGCCGCCGCACGTTTTCCTCGATCGCCGCCGTCAGCAGGTCATCGGGGTTTGTCTTCTGGGCGATCATCACCGACGGCTCGATCGCGTCGGTCAGCACGAACAGCCGGCCCGGCAGGTCGGTGCGATTCTGGACCACCTCGACCGCGGCCGTGACCGCGCCGCAGTGGGTGTGGCCGAGCACCATCAGGAGCGGTACCTCGAGGAATTCGACGCTGTACTCGAGACTGGCGAGCCCGTAGTCGCTGAGGAAGTTCCCGGCGAGGCGAACCATGAACAGCTCGCCCGGTCCGCGCGAGAAGATCAGCTCGGCGCCGACGCGTGCGTCGCCGCAGCCGAGAATGCCCGCGATGGGCCACTGCTCGCCGGCGGCCGCGATGCGGGCGGCGGAATAGTCGATCGGGGCGATGGTGGTGTCGAGGTATTCCCGGTTGCCCGCCATCAGGGCATCGAGCGCCTGGTCGGGTGTCATGGCCGACCCGTCGTTCGTACGCGCCATCGTGTTTTACTCCTGAGGGTTCAGCTCGCGTCGTCGGGTTTCCGGGCGCGAAGGTAGGCGATCACGGTCGAATCGCAATCTTCGCAGGTCTCGCTTGGGTTGGTGGCCATCAGGGAGACGCTGCGCGACTCGGCGGTCTCGACGATCATCCCCGGCACCATCGAGGCGAGATCGGCCGGTGATGGAAAGGCGTCATCGTCGAGCCCCCATCGTTCGGCCATCGAATGGTCCCACTCGACGGCGATGAGGGTTCCGCCGGGAGCGAGCGCGCGGAGGGCCACAGCCATCACCTGGTGGGAGCGAGCGCCGCCGGGCAGCGCGTAGGTGAGGATGACAAGGTCGAAGTTCCGGTCTGGCTCCCAGGCGAGAATGTCGGCGGTAACGAACCGTGCGTCGACTCCTGCGGCCCCGGCTGCATCGCTGGCGAGGCGGATCGCGCCTTGCGAGGCATCGAGACCGGTAACGTCCCATCCGGCGCGTGCGAGCATGATCGTGTTGGCACCGGTGCCGCAGCCGAGGTCGAGCGCGAGGCCCGGCTTGAGATCCTCGATGGCCCTGGCGACGATGACGTCGCGCACCATGCCGCCCCTGGGGCGTGAGTGGGCAGTGTCGCTGGACGCGTGGTGATCCATGGTGCCGTTCCTCCCCTGATTGCGACCGTTGCTGCCTACGCGATTTGCGACCGATGATCGGCAGTATGCCACAGGCTGGCGAGGACGCTGGATCGCGGTGGTGCGTGCCGGGAAGGTTCGGGGTATGGTGACGCCATGAAGATCGACCGTACACAACCGGCGGAGGTAGCGCGATGGAATCCCGGGAGCGAGTGCGAATTGGGCTGTTCGGGATCGGGCTGGCGGCGTATTGGCCGCAGTTCGAGGGGCTGAAGGAGTCGATCGAAGGGCATCTCGCGGCGATCGCGGAGCGGCTCGGATCATGGGGCAAGGTCGTTGACGGCGGGCTGGTCGATACCGCCCGGACCGGCGCGGTGGCAGGGGATCGTTTCGCGGAAGCGCGGGTCGATTTGCTTGTCTGCTGGTCTGGGACCTATGCGACCAGCACGCAGGTGTTGCCGGTAGCGCAACGGGCGGGCGCGCCGGTACTGCTCCTGAACCTCCAGCCGGATGCGGCACTGGACTATGAGCGGGCAGACACGTGGGCGGCGCTCGCCCACGCGGGCATCTGCCCGATTCCGGAGCTGGCCGGCGTGTTTCAGCGAGCTGGGGTGCCGTTTCGGATCGTGACCGGGCATCTCGATGGCGACGAGGTGGC
>CBFGRG010000284.1:0-4970 GCA_965651105.1 uncultured bacterium
GCAGGGCCGCGGCCAGACGCGCCGCATGACGGGCGGACGCCCCGGACCGCTGGGGCGGCACAGGCTCAGATACAAAACCTGGGGGGTACCGCGTCCACGGCCCGACGTTACCCTGACGCGTTCGCCCGGATTCCGTTGGCGAGGCCTGCGTTGAGACCCGGAACCGCTCGATGGCAGACGCGACGAGGCCAGCCCAGCGTCATTCCTGCTCGGGTTTCTCGAGCTCCTTGCCGGGCTGGCGGATGATCTCCTCCATGTCCAGTCCGGTGAGCTGGTTGACGATCCGCAGGATGTAAAACACCGTGATGAACAGGACGATCATCACCGGAACCGTGATCACCGGAAAGCTCAGCGCCGTCATCCGGCCGAGCTGGCTGTTGAACGTCTCGCTGCCCGGGCTGGCGGTCACCACCACCCGCGCGAGGCCATAGTTGAGGGCCGCCGACAGCAGGAACGCGCTTGCCAGCATGTAGGTCGCCTTGGCGGTGCGGTCGTCATACTCCTGCGTCGCCCCCCGCTCTTCCAGGGCCTGGTGGACCTTGTCGCGGTCGAGCATCTGGTTGAGGAAGAGGCGCGCCAGCGGCTTGCCGATCCAGGCCGACACCAGGATCGCCAGCGCCAGGAGCAGCGGGATCGACGCCTCCTTGATCGCCACCAGCTCCGGCGGCAGCTCCAGCAGCGCGATGCCGCCCGTCAGCAATACACTGACGACGCCCAGCACGGGCGTCCAGCCGATCCGGCGCTGCTTCCACATTTCGTAGGCGGCCCACGCGATCGGGAATGCCAGCGCCACCAGCAGCCCCCGCGTCGGGCCGAGCTGATCGTCGCCGCTGAATCGCGTCAGGATGATCACCGGAATGACAAGCGTGACGAGAATGTTGATCATGAGGCAGTCGGTTCCTCGGCAGGTCAGGCGAATGACTCTGTCGCGCGCATCGCGATGCGCGCCGGACATCGGGCGGCGTTACCGTCATAATGGTACCCGCTCGGGCCACACCGGCCCATCGCCTGCGATACTTCCGGAGAGACACCCAACCCATGCCTGACTCGGTCGCCCGGTTTCACGATGCTGTCAACCGGCTCGACGCGTTGATCGTCACCACACCTGCACGCGACGACACCTCTCGGGAAGCCGTCCAGCGACGCGCACGCGAGCGGATGGGCCGCTTGCGGGCATTTCTCGACTTTCTCGGGAACCCGGCCGCCAGCATCCCGAAGATCCACGTCGGCGGCACCTCGGGCAAGGGCTCGACGACGACGGCGATCGCCGCGATGCTGACCGCCGCGGGATACCGCACCGGGGTCCACACCTCCCCGTACCTGCAGGTCGCCAGCGAGAAGCTCCAGGTCGATGGCGAGCTCATCGAGGCCGGCATGTTCGTCCGGCTCGTGGATCACCTGCTCGACCGGCTGGAGGCCTTTCCCGAATCCGACCATATCACTTACGGAGAAGCATGGATCGCGCTGGTCATGCTTTTCCTGGAAGAGATCTCGGCCGATGTCGCCGTGATCGAGGTCGGCGCGGGCGGTCGCTTCGACCTGACCAACATCATCGATCCCGAGCTGGCGGTGATTACTTCGGTCGGGATCGACCACACCCACACGCTCGGCACAACCATCCCGCAGATCGCCTGGCACAAGGCCGGCATCATCAAACCGGGACGGACGGCGATCAGCGCGGTCACGCAGCCTGAAGCGAAGGCGGCGATGGAGAACGAGGCGGCGGCCACCGGCGCCGACCTGCGCCAGCTCGATCTGGATCGCACGATTACGGAAATCCGCATTTCCGAATCCGGCACATCCTGGCACGAGGTGCCGGCCGGGAAGGATTGGCAAATCGGCATGGCGGGCTCGTTCCAGGCACGGAATGGCCAGACCGCCATCGAGGCCGCTCGAGTTTTGAACGAGCGAGGCTGGAATCTCTCTGACGACGCCATCACCCACGGACTCGCCGCCGCTCGCATCCCGGGGCGCGCCGAAGCAATGCCGGGAACACCTCGCACGGTGCTCGACGGCGCCCACAACGCCCAGAAGGTCGCTGCCCTCGCCGCCGATCTCCCCGCCCTGCTCCCAGTCAGGGACGGAGGGCGCCGCATCATCGTGCTCGGCGCGCTCGAGGCCAAGCACGTCGAGGAAACCATCGCCTCGCTCCGACCCCATGCCGATGCCATCGTCGCGACCTCGCCGCAGGTCTTCGCCAAGGCCTCGCGCGCGGCCGAGAGGCTCGCCGAGGCGATCGACGCCGCCGGGTTCGATGGCCCCCTGTACACCGAACCGAATCCAATTGACGCCCTCGCACGAGCCCGTTCGCTCACCCGTCCCGGCTACGACGATGCTATGCTGGTCACCGGGTCTCTTTATCTCGTCGGCAACGTTCGCGATGCATGGTTTCCCGCCGACAAGGTCGTCGAACAGCACACGTCCTGGCCCGCGTCACCCGCGGTCCCGGTGCTCTCGCCATCCTCCAGAGCGATGCCGACATGACGGACTCCCTCCGCGTCGACGCCACCCCACCCCATCGCACCAGCACCGAGCTCACGCTGCTCGACCTGCTGCAGCGTCTCGATCGCGCGGCTGATCCCGATGCCATGTTCGAAGCTGTCGAAGAGGCTGTCCTCACCTTCGCCCAGCCCGACCGCCTCGCCATCGGCAGCTTCGATCCAACGACCCGCCGCATTCGCACGGAACGGCTTCATGGCGACTCGCTCGGCCTGCCGGACCACTACGAGACCCTGCCCGCCGACGACCGCTCGCTGGTCCGCGTGCCGCTCACCGAGGGCATCACGGTACTGCACACATTGCAGCCCGACCACGACGTCTATCGCGGTGACGCGATGCGGCGCCAGCACGGCATGCATCAATCGCTGGTCGCACCGGTCATTGCCCGTGGCGCCGTCATCGGACTGCTGGTTCTTGACAGCATCGCGCCGGACCGCTTCTCGGTCGAGACCGCGACGGTCGTTGAAGCGATCGCACGCATGCTCGGGCTCGCCCTCGCCGTTCATACCGTTGCCACCTCCCCCACGCCGGCCAGCCAGGTCATCTCCGACACGCTCGCCCGCATCGCCATGGCCGAATCGGCCGGCGCGATTCGCGAGTGCCTCTATCGTGGCGTCGAAGAGGCGACGGATGCGACAACCCTGCTCCTCGATCGTAACGACGACGACACCTACCGCTACGCCGGGGCTCACCGCGCCTCGAATCCGGCGTTCGACGCTCTCGACCTCGATCAGGTGGGCACCACCATTGCCGGCGAAATCGCGAACCTGATCGACGCCAGCATTGGCCGCGACACGATTCCCCAGCGGGTGATCGTGACCGACCACTCGCCTGGCCCGGGTGCGCCAGCTCGCGTGTGCTCCCCCGAGGCGCTGCCAGACATGCCCGGCGTCGGCGCGATGGTGGTGGCGCCGTTGCACGCTGCGCGTGAGGTGGTGGGAGCGCTGGTCGCGATCTGGCCCGACGCTGTCTCGCCCGACCTGTTGCCGGGGCACGCCCGAGCCATTTTCGGCTTCTGCGACATCGCGGGCCCCGCGCTGCACCGGCTGAACCTGATCGACCAGCTCGAAAAGCAGCTGGCCGAAACCGAAACCCTGCGGCGTCTCACCGACAGCATCGCCCGCACGCCGAAGCTGCAGGACGCGCTCGACATCATCTGCCGCACCTCTCGCCTGATCACCGGCGCCGATTTTGTGGCGATCGTTGAGATCACCGCCGACCACGTCATCTGGCACTCGGCCTCGGGCGCCCAGACGACCGCGTTTCTCCACCAGCGGCTCCCCGGGCCGGTGGGCGTGCTGGGACGATTGCTGTCGCACCAGACGGCGGTGCTGATCGACGACGCCCGGCACCACCCCGAGTTCTCGCCCGAGGCGATGCCGATCCACACCGCCGAGGGGCTGCGGTCGACGTCGCTCATCCCGGTCTACGTCAACGCGCGGGTCCGCGCGGCGATGGTGTTCGCCTGGAGGCGTCCCCACGCGGTGGAAAGCGACGCCCTGTCGACGTTTCATGCCCTCGCAGCCACAGCGTCAACCGCGCTTGCATCGTCCGATGCACGCATGCGCGTCAGCGAAGGTTGACCAGAAAGGAACCCCCGCCGCGGTGATCGCGACGGGGGTTTCGTTCGCATGATTTGGACGGCGGGCGCGGACTAGTCGTCCTCCGCTTCGATCCAGGAGCGGCGGTAGAGGACCGCGCCGACAACACTGGCGATGGCACCGATGATCATCATCCACCGGCCGATTTCGAGATCGTACGTCCCCGGTTCGAAGTACGACGCAGCCATCCCATACACGGTCAGGCCAACACTCGCGACCACCAAACCGGCGGCGGTCAAGATTCGGCTCATCTCCTCCATCGTCCACTCCCGCTTCGCGCCCGCGCCTGGCGCGGCGACTTCCCGCCCGGGCACAGCAATTGCATCCCAGCTTCTCCGGTCAGCATACCGGATTGCCGCAAGACCGTCGAGTGGCCGTCACGGCGGCGCGGCAACCGTTCCGGAGTCCACCCGGGTGGACGATTCCCGCCACGCGAGGGGCTATCATGGATGCTATCGACCGGATCGCGGCCACAACGCCGCCAGGAAAGGCCCAGCCATGACTCGGTACTGCCCCAACGGCGATGGCGCGTTTGACGACTGGGTGAGCGCCTGCCCCGAGTGCGGCAGCTCGCTCGTCGACACTCCGCCCGATCCCTTCGAGCTCGCGCTCGACCGGGAGCGCTCCGAGCCAGCCTGGCTCCTGACGGCGCCGAATGAAATCGAGGCCAGCCTGATCGCCGGTCGCCTGCGCGATGCCGGCATCCCGGTGATGCTGCGGCCCGGCGGTCCGGGTCTCGGCGCGTGGGCGTCGGCATTCAGCTTCGAGCACGGCGTCTACGTGCGCGCCGTCGATCTCGATCGCGCCCGTGAGCTGGTTGAGGCGGCAGCAAGCGAGCTCGACGACGATCCCGAACCGCTCTAGCGCCAT
>CBFGRG010000285.1:0-4967 GCA_965651105.1 uncultured bacterium
ACGCTGTTCCCCGGTGCAGGCGGCCGAGGATCGCCCGTGGCGTGACGGGGATTCGGGCAAGCGGCGGCAACGCACGACCCTGGCGCTGCCGGTAGAGCACCGTGTTGCCGAGAATCGAGTAGGGCAGCAGCACCGCATAGACCAGGCTGCTCAGCGCGTTGATGTCATCGATCGCGGCGGAGTCGGTCACCATCAGGACGATCCCGAGCAGCGGCCCCGGGACGATCCCGGCGATGCCGAGCACCAGCATGGTCGCGGCGGTGCGCCACCAGCGGCCCCGCACGATCGCCGCGCTGCGAGCCGGCGCGCTTCTGGATGTGGCGCTGTCGAGCACCACTGCCTGGGGCACGAATCCCCAGCGCACGGCTCGGTCGATCGCCCAGGGGAGCCCCACGACCGAGAGCTGCGCCAGCAGCACCGTGACGAGGGGGCGCGCGCCGGCGCGCGCAACCGCCGCCGTGTGCCGGTAGATGCCGGCCAGCATGCGTTGCGGCGTGACCGGCTCGCCACGCTCCAGTGCCTTGTAGATCTCGAGGACCGCCGGCACCACAATCACCAGGCTCAGCACCTGCTGCAGGCTGCCGATCGGCAGCGCGGCGAGGTAGTAGGAGACCGGCGAGTTCTCCATCAGGGTAACCAGGGTGCCGAAGGGGGTGTGCCGGAGCGCGAGATCGTAGACGAGGCCGCTTGCCATCCCGATCGGGATCACCAGCAACCCCAACGCCGCGAAGGCCGGCACCGCTCGCAGGTAGATGCGCAGCGCCGCGACCAGCGTCGACCAGGCGATGTACATCAGGCCGCCAACCAGCGTGAGGGGCACGACCAGCACGCCGAGGAAGTACCACGGCTGCCCGACGAAGCGCATCATCGCCAGGGACCCGACCCGGGTGGTGTCGCAGAAGACATCGGTCGGAGCCGGCCCGAGCACCGACGCGCCGGGCACCGAGAAGCTGTCGGAGCGCAGGCGCTCCTGCCAGCCGACGGGGTCGGTCCAGCGCTTGGTTCGCTTCGGGCCCACCGGGCCGTTGTATTGCCAGCGTTGCCGCTCGCCCCAGCGTCCGCGCCACTGAACCCATGCCTGGGACGGCGTGTTGCGTGACTGGGCGTCGAGCAGCACCACCGACACATCGATCGGGCGGACCGGCTGCTCGGTGGTATCGCAGCCGAATCCGGAGCCACGCTCGCCCCAACCGAGCCAGGTGGCGGGACTGTAGTGCGAAGCGTGCGATCCCTGGGAGACGTACACCACCGGGCGCAGCCCCTCCCGCTCCAGTTTGCCTCCGTCCCAGTCGGCAGTTTCGCCGCCGGCGTGCTGCGCATAGGCGACCTCCGAGGGGACGGTCGCCAGCGCGTCCCGGACCGTGGGGACGTCGAAGCGCAGCTGGATCATCTCCCAGTCGCTCTCGTGCATGTTGTTGAAGTCGTTGAAGACGTAGTAAAGGTGGTATTGCACCACCACATGTTCCGGCGCCGCTTCGAGCACGCGGGCATAGACGGTCGGTTCGTACTCGGACATCGTCGCGCGGTACCAGCGCTCGTAGGTGCATCCGGGGCTGCGTGGGTGCCCGGGGAAATCGAGATAGCTGTCGGCATCCGCGGTGGCGATATCGTCGATGGAGGGCGAATCAACCAGCACCGGATCGCGCAGGGGTGGTCCTCCGGCGTTGTGGCGCAACCGGACGGCGGAGTTGTCGAACACGAGCTCGACAGGCACGGGCCAGTAGGCTTCGCCATCGCTGGCGCAGATCTCGTCGCGTTTCCGGATCATCACGATCGGGGTGTGGCGCTGGGCCAGCAGCCGCGCGGACGGCCCGTCGACCTCGGTCACGCCGCGGGTTTGCGGTTGGGGGTCGGGCGGTGGGGCGGCCTCGGGCGTGGCCACCTGGGCCATCAGGGGCGCGGACAACTCCGCGAGGCAGAGCAGCGCAACCAGGAGCGCGATCAGTGCGCGGAACCGCCGACGCAGTATCGTCGGGTCGTCGCGCGCTGTCTCGATACGGTCGTGCCAATCGCCGAACGTCATGCCGGGCAGTGTCGCACGCGCCGGGCCACGCCTCGGTTGCCGACGTTCGCACGGGGCCGTCGCATGCTCGGCCACCTCTGGCGATTTTCCCTGTCACAGGGGCGGCACGAATGGTCGAATCCCGCATTGATGAGCCGGATTCGGCTTGAGAAGTGATGGGAGTTACGTCGTGCCTGGCTCCAGCTGACCCTCGATCTCGTCCGGGGCGAGGTCGCCATGTGCGGCCTGCGGCAGTTGCCGTCCTTGTCGGCGCCGGTAGAGCACCGCGCTGCCGAGGATCGTGAACGGAAGCACCGCCGCATAGAGGAGGCTGCTGATCGCGTTCACGAATTCGACCCCGGCCTGCATGCTGACCATCAACGTGATACCGAGCAGCGGGCCCGGCACCGCGCCGAGGAAGCCCAGCGCCATGGTGGTGGTGGCGGTGCGCCACCACTGCTTGCGCACCACCGCCGCGCTTGCCGCCGCTGCATCCTCGGGGGCGACATCGTCCAGGATCACCGCGTGCGGGACGAAGGCCCAGCGCACGGACCGATCGATCGCCCACGGCAGCCCGATCACGCTCAGCGCGAGCAGGAAGACCGTCCCCAGCGGTCGCGCCAGCGCGCGGAGCATGGTCGTGAAGCGCCGGCGGACCCCGCGCAGCGTGCGCCGCGCCGTTGGGCGGCGGCCATGCTCGATGTCGCGGAAGACCTCCAGCACCGCCGGCACGATCACCAGCAAGCTGACGAGGTGCTGAACGCTGCCGATGGTCAGGGCGGCGGCGAAGTGCGATGCCGGCGAGAAGTGCATCACCTCGGCAACCTCCCGCCCGGGCGGGTAGGTGACCAGCAGGTGGCGGAAGCCGTTGGCGACGATACCGATCGGGATCAGCAGCAGCCCGAGCGCGGCGAAGGTGGGCACGTGGCGCAGGTAGAGCCCGGCCGCTCCCCGGATCGTGTGCCGGGCGAGCATCAGCAGCGAGACGAGGATCGTGAGCGGGATCGTCACCATGACGGTCACGGCCCACGGCTCCACCGCCCAGAGGGTGAGCATTTGCGAACCGAACTCGGTGAGCTCGCAGAAGACGTCGGTTGGACCCGGGCCGAACGCGGAGGTGCCCGGCACGTAGATGCTGCTGTCGCGCAGGCCGTCCTGCCAGCCGACCGGATCGGCCCAGCGGTAACTCGCGGGCGGACCGAACGGGCCGTTGTACTCCCACGGCTGTCGCTCGCCCCACCGGCCCTCCCAGGCAAGCCACGCCTGATCGCTGTCCGGGTCGTCGGGCGAGGCGGTCAGCAGCACCGGTACGACGTCGACGCGGTACACCGGATCCTGCGTGTCATCGCAGCCGAATCCGGTCCCGTTCGCGCCCCAGCCGAGGTAGGTCTCGGTGCCGTACTGGGAGGCGTGCGATCCCTGCGCGGAGTGCACGAGCACGTGATCGCCATCGCGGCGCAGCTTTTCGTCATCCCAGCTTGCCGTCTCGCCGCCGCCGTGCTGGGCGAAGGCGACCTGATCCGGCTCGCGCTCCAGCGCCTCGGCCACGGTCGGCACGTCGAAGCGCAGCTGGACCATCTCCCAGTCGCTCTCGTGGGTGTTGTTGAAATCGTTGAAGACGTAAAACAGGTGGTACTGGATGACAACCTGGCCGGTGTCCGCCTCCGCCACGCGGGCGTAGACGGTCGGCTCGTGCCCGTCCATGTGCGAGCGATACCACTTCTCGTAGGTGCATTCCGGATTGCGCGGGTTGCCGGGGTAGTCGAGATAGGTGTCGGACGGCGCCTGGGCCAGGTCGGCCGCCGTCGGCCCGGTCGTCAACACCGGGTCATCGGCCTGCTTGCCGCCGGCGTTCTGACGGAGCTCGACATCCGGGTTGCCGAGCACGAGGTCGACCGGGATCGGCAGGTAGGGCTCACCGTACTCGGCGCACTCGGATTCGCGAACGCGCAGCATCACAATCGGCACGAACCGTTCGGCCAGGGCCTGGGCCTCGGGCGTGTCGATCGTCGTCGCGCGCTGAACGAATCGATCGTCGTCTTCGCCAACCGCCTGCGCCGCCGCCCCGGCGGGCATCAGGCCCGCCAGTACCGCGAGGAGCGCGAGCGCGAAAACGACCTGTCCGATCCCGGGCGGGGTCAGCGCTCCCCGGCGGTTGTCCCAATCTTCGCCTGCTCGACGGCTCCGGATGCGCACCATGCGTCAATTGTTCCCTCGTCGTAGCCCAGCTCGCCCAGGATCTCACGCGAGTGCTCGCCGAGCAGGGGCGGGCCATAGCGGTTCTGCAACGGTGTTCCGCTGAAATGATACGGGAAACCGGTCACCGTGACCTCACCCAGCGAGCTGTGTGGCACCTGGCGAACGAGCTCCTGGTGTCGCACCTGTTCGTCCGCGAAGACCTGCTCGACATCGTTGATCGGGCCGCAGGGCACCGCGGCGGCGTCCAGCCGGCGTACGACTTCCTCGGTCGGGTAGCGTCCGAGGGCATCGTTGACGATGGCGTTGCAGGCATCGAGGTTGGTGATTCGCCCGGCGTTGGTGAGGAAGCGTTCGTCGGTGGCGACCTCGCCGAGCTCCATCGCCGCGCAGAAGCGCTGCCAGATGGCGTCGTTGCCAACGGCGATGTTCACGTAGCCGTCGGCCGTCGCGTAGGTGTCGTATGGGGCGACGATCGGGTGGGCGTTGCCAAGCATTTCCGGCACCTTGCCGGTGGTGAAGAGGATGCCGGCCTGGTAGGTGAGGAGGGCCACCTGCCCGCCGAGCATCGAGGTGTCGATGTACTGCCCGCGCCGCTCCGGATCCCGCTCGCGAGCGAAGAGGGCGGCGGCGATGGCGTAGGCGGCGAACATGCCGCCGGCGATGTCGGCGATGGGAACGCCGAGCTTGGTCGGCAGGCCGCCGGGATGGCCGGTGATGCTCATCATGCCGCTCATGCCCTGCACGATCAGGTCGTAGGCGGTGCGGT
>CBFGRG010000286.1:0-4954 GCA_965651105.1 uncultured bacterium
ATGGGCGACCGTGCGGGCGGCGATGGTGCGAGCGGTTTCCCACAGGGATGCCGGCAGCTCGGGCAGCGGATGCGACCGGCCGTCGATGCCGTACCGCTCCCGGACCGCCTCGAGGCGGTCGACGGTCGGGAGGAAATGCTGGTCCGAGAGGCGGCCAGACTCCAGGGCGTCGACAAGTGCCGCGTGGCGGATGCGCTGGTCGTCGAGCGACTCGTTCGCTTCGAGCAGGTCGGCCCCGGCCAGCTTCGCGAGGATCGCCACTTCGGCGAGACCGTAACCGGCAGTGATCGCCTGCATGTCCAGCGCGTCGGTGAAGATCAGCCCGTCGAACCCCATCTCGCCGCGCAGGAGGTCGGTCAGGATCGCGGGAGAGAGGGTCGCCGGAAGCTCCGGGTCGAGCTCCGGAAAGAGGATGTGGGCCGACATGATCGCCGGCACGCCGGCGGCGATGGCGGCGCGGAAGGGCGCCAGCTCGATCCGGTCGATACGGTCGCGGTCGGCGTCGATCGTCGGCAGGCCGAGGTGGGAGTCGACATGGGTGTCACCGTGACCGGGGAAGTGTTTCACCGTTGTGATGACGTTGCCGGCTTCGTGACCCCTGAAGACAGCTTCCATGCCGGCGATCACGCGGTCGGGCGTGTCACCCCAGGCGCGAGTGCGGATCACCGGGTTGGCGGGGTTGTTGTTGACGTCGATGGTCGGGGCGAAGTTGGTGTTGATGCCCACCTCGCGGAGCTGGCTCGCGGTGAGGCGGGCGGCGGTCTCGATCTCGCCGGGGTCGCCGGTGGCGGCGAGGGCCATCGCGCCGGGCATGGTAACGAAGTCGGCCGGGAGGCGGCTGACGATGCCTCCCTCCTGATCGGCCGCGATCAACAGGGGCGGCATGCCTAGACGGCGCGCTTCGGCCTGAAGCTCGGCGGTGAGCGCGTGGATCTGCTCGCGGCTGGTGATGTTGTCGGCGAAAAAGAGCATGCCGCCGGGACGGATTTCCCCGAAGGCCTCGCGGGCAGCGTCCGTGAAGACCGGCCCCTCGAAGCGGAACATCATGCTCTGACCGGCCAGATCCGCGGCGTTCATCGTGGTGATTCTCTTTCGGTCGCTCGCGACAGCATCGATCGGGACCTGCCAGTCGGGCAATTCGCACGGCCCGGACGATCCGGTACGGGCACGCCAGAACGCTGGGTCGTCCCGCTACGTCATGATGGCGTCGAGGCCTGCATCGGGCCCCGACGCTCTCAAGATTTTTTCGCGCCCCGGCAGCGGGCCAGCCCTTTACGAGGTGGTGCCCGGCGTCGCTGGGAGGTCGGCCTCGCCGTTGAGATAGCGGACGAAGGCGGCGGCGCCGGCCGGCATGTCCTGTTCGGGCAGGGTGTTCAGGTAGTCGATCATGGAGCTGGCCACGATGGAGCCGTCGGCGTGCTCACCGACCTCGCGGACATGCTCGGGCGTCGAGATCCCGAAGCCGACGAGCAGGGGCAGGTCGATGTAGCGTCGCAGGTTGTCGAGGTAGTCGCCGAGCCCCTCGCCGAACGAGCTTCGGGCGCCGGTGACGCCTTTCACCGAGACACAGTAGACGAAGCCACTGCCACGCTCGCCGACGAGCTTCAGGCGGCGCTCGGTGCTGGTCGGCGCGACCAGGAAGATGAGATCGCGACCGTGCTCGCGGCAGAGCGAGAGCATGCGGTCGGATTCCTCGATCGGCAGGTCGGGGATGATGAAGCCATCGACGCCAGCCGCCGCGCAGTCGGCGACATACCGCTCGATGCCGTACTTGATGACCGGGTTGAAATAGCCCATCAGCATGAAGGGCACCTCGATGCCGTCGGCGCGCAGGCGGGCGACGAGGGCGATGCAGTCTTTCAACGAGGTGCCGTTGGCCAGGGCGACCTGGCTGGTGCGCTGGACGGTGGGACCGTCGGCGATCGGGTCCGAGAAGGGGATGCCGATTTCGAATCCGTCAGCGCCGGCGTCGATCATCGCCCGGATCATCGCCTCGCAGGTATCCATCGTCGGGTAGCCGGCGGTCACGAAGGGGAACAATGCGGTGCGGCCCGATTCGCGAATCGAGCCGAGCACGTTGGCGATGCGGCTGGGCGCGGGTGTGGTGGTGGTCACAGGGTCACTCCCAGGGCTTCGGCGACGGTGTGCATGTCCTTGTCACCGCGGCCGGAGAGGTTCACGATCAGCGTCTCGTCCTTCCCCATCGTCTTTGCGAGCTGGGCGGCGTGGTAGACCGCGTGGCTGGACTCAAGCGCCGGGATAATGCCCTCGGTACGGCAGAGGAGCTTGAATCCCTCCAGCGCCTCCTCGTCAGTGACGGAGACGAAATCGGCACGGCCGGCACTCTTGAGGAATGCCAGCTCGGGACCGACGCCAGGGTAGTCGAGCCCGGCCGAGATCGAGTGGGTGTCGAGGATCTGCCCATTCTCGTCCTCGAGGATGTAGGACCACGAGCCGTGCAGCACGCCCTCCTCGCCGGCGACGAGCGTGGAGGCGTGCTCGCCGGTCTCGATACCGTGACCGCCGGCCTCGACGCCGATGATGTCGACGTCGGTGTCCTCGATGAAGCCGTAGAAGAGGCCCATCGCGTTGGAGCCGCCGCCGACACAGGCGGTGACCGCACTTGGCAGCGATCCGGTGATATCGAGGATCTGCTGGCGAGCCTCGTGGCCGATCACCGACTGGAAATCGCGCACCATCATCGGGTAGGGGTGCATGCCGGCGACGGTGCCGAAGATGTAGAAGGTGTCGTCGACGTTCGTCACCCAGTCGCGGATCGCCTCGTTGATCGCGTCCTTCAACGTCTGCGACCCGGAGGTGACCGAGATCACTTCGGCGCCGAGCAGGCGCATGCGGAAGACGTTGAGCGACTGGCGCTGGATATCGATCTCGCCCATGTAGACGATGCAGTCAAGACCGAGCAGCGCGCAGGCGGTCGCGGTGGCGACGCCGTGCTGGCCGGCCCCGGTTTCGGCGATGATGCGCTGCTTGCCCATTCGCTTCGCCAGCAACGCCTGTCCGAGGGCATTGTTGATCTTGTGAGCGCCGGTATGAGCGAGGTCCTCGCGTTTGAGGAAGATGCGCGGGCCGTTTCCGCCGGAGGCCTCCTCCGCGAAGCGCGTCGCCTCGTAGAGTGGGGTGGGGCGACCGACGTAGCTCGCGGCGAGCCGGTCGATCTCGGCCCGGAACTCGGGGTCTTCCCTGGCCTCGGTGTAGGCGGCGGTGAGCTCCTGGATGGCGGGCATCAGCGTTTCGGGGGCGAAGGTGCCACCGAAGCGGCCGAAGTTGCCGCGCTCATCGGGCATCGTGTAGTTGGCGAACACCTGTTGGTCGATCATGCGTGACACGGGCGGTCTCCGGAAGAGGGCGAACGATCTGGCGCAATCCTAGCAGCCCGACCGCTCTCGCGGGGCATATGTCCCCCTCTGGTCGGTCGTCAGGGCTATCCCCCAGGCACAATCGGTCGCTTTCCCCATTGGAGCCGGCGTTTCCGGACGTCAGAATGGGTGTAAGGAACCGACGCGGGGCGGCCAGCACGGCATGGTTCGATTGAGATCCGCAGCCGGGGATCGACCCCTGGCAAGCCGTCCGGCACGATCCCCGACTGGAGGTGCAGCGTCATGTGTGTATTGCAGGCAATTGTGGCGGTGTTGTTACCGCCCCTGGCGGTGCTCTGGAAGCGCGGGCTGGGCTCGTCGTTTCTCCTGAGCATCGTCCTGACGATCCTGGGGTACGTGCCCGGACTCGTCTACGCCCTATATGTCGTCATCACCGGCAGGGATTGAGTCCCGACCGGTGAGATAAGCCAGCCAGAGACGGCGTGGCTACTGCGCAGGGTAGCCGTTCTCCGCCCACATCAGGCCGAGATCGGTCAGCGAGTGCGCGTCGTACCAGCTGGCTGGGACGTTTTGGGTTTCCCTGCTCTCGTTCGCCAACGGACCCTGGACGAGGTTTTGCTCGCGGAGCCAGTTGAACTGCTCGTTCACCTGATCCTGCGAGACGCCGTTCTCGCGGGCGATGTGTTCGATGTCGACAACCCCCGACCCATCGAGGTGCCTGCGATGGAGCGCCTTGCCGATCGCCGCGCGAATCCTGTGCTCGAGAGACACACCAGCCATGTCTGCAGCCTCCTGATCTCGATTGTCGTGGGTCCCGAGTGGTACACGCAGCATAGCACCTGCCGGCCCGCGCGAATAGCGGCGGTCAGGTGGCTACGCCTGGGGGCGGCGTGGGCTGAGGCGGAGGCGACGGGCAATGGCGTCGACGCGCTCGAAAATACGCGGGCCGCGAGCGATCTCGCGCGGAGCGAGACCGGTGATGTCGGTGACACCATGGACGATGTACCAGACCGTGGTGCTCATCATCACCATCATCGGCAGGGTGATGACGGGCAGGCCAAGCGCCGTCATGCGGGCCAGCTCGGCATTGAACTCGGCGGTGCCGCCCGGGCTGGTGACGACGATGCGCGCCAGCGCGAAGTTGAGCACGGCCGACACGAGCAGCGCGCCGGCCCAGGCGAGGGTGGCACGCGTCATCAGGCGTTGCCAGCGGTCACTGGCGTCGCGGTTCGCCAGCGCGGTGCGGACGGCGTCGCGGTCGACGACCTTGTCGACCAGGATCTCGACGAGCGGGTGTCGGGTGCGGCTGCTGGCGAGGATCGCGAGACCGAAAAGGAGCGGAACCGACGCCTCCTTGACGGCCAGCCATCGGGGATCGTCGGCAAGGGTGCCGATCGCCGCGGTGAGCAGGATGCCGACCAGCCCGACGACGGGCGTGATGCCGACATCGGCGCGACGATGAAGTGCGCCGAGCATCCAGCCGACCGGAAAGGCGAGCGCGATGAGCAGCACGGCGCGTGGATCGAGGTCGGTGGCACTGCCGAGGCGCGTAAGGATGATGTAGGGGATAACCAGCGTGACCGCCAGCTTCAGCATTGAAGTCTCCGGGACGAACG
>CBFGRG010000287.1:0-4929 GCA_965651105.1 uncultured bacterium
ATATCCATGGTTCCACTCCCAACACGCTCCGGTTCAGATGCCAGGCGAGCTCGCCATGGCCGCAAATCCGCCCCGACCTATCGTGACGTTCTCCCTTTCGCTGTCCGGGGTGTCTGGAAAGCGATCGGTTCCGATCCCCGGGTGGGCAGTACCGATCACACCCCCCAGATCAGCGGCACGAAAAGCACGGCCACCACGTAGTAGACCGCCATTACCGGCAATCCGAACTTCCAGTAATCCCCGAACCGGTATCCGGCGGGATCCATGACCATCAGGTTGGCTGGTGTCGCGATCGGCGTCAGCAGCGCCGCCGCCGCGGCGACGTTGAGGCACATCAACATCGCCATCGGCGAATACCCACCCTCGGCGGCGACGGAGATGGTGATGGGAATCAGGATCAGCGCCGTGGCGGTGTTGCTGATGAGCTGCCCCAAAATGGCGGTGATAACGAACAGGCCCGTCATGATGAGGAACGGGCCACCATCCCCGATGACGTCGAGCATCCCGCTCGCGAGCGTCTCGGCGGTGCCGCTGTCGGTAATCGCGGTCGACATCGGGATCATCGCGGCGACGAGGATCAGCGTCGTCCACGACATCGAGCGGTGCGCCTGCTCGACCGTAACCACCCGCAGCACCACCATCGCCATCGCCGCCAGAAGGCATGCCACCGCCGCCGGCACCCAGCCGCCGCTCAGCAACACGACCATTGCACCGAGCACGGCCAGCGCGACCGGCGCCTTCGAGCCGAGGGGAATCGTCTGGCGCCGGATCGAGTCGGGCGTATCGACGAGCACGACATTCGGGTCGTTGGTATGCACGTCGAGCGCTTCCCAGCGGCCCTGCAGCAAGAGGGAATCGCCCGATTTGAGCGTGACCTCCTCGACGCCCAGCTCGGTCCCGTAGCGCTCGATGGCAAGCACGACGAGCTCGCCGCTATCCATCACCATTCCGGGAAAGACGCGATCACCGATGTACTCCGATCGCGGCGTGATGATCACCTCCGCTACACCGAACTCTTTCGTCACCAGTGCGCTCTCCGGCTGGCCCTGCGACCCATCGGCCAGGGCACGAAGCCGATTGTCCCGAGCGAACCGCTCCAGCTCGTCGCTCGGACCGCGAACCGTGATCCGATACCCCGCGTTGATGACCGCATCGGTCTTTGGCGATCCGCTCCGGTCCTTCACACTGACCACATGCACGTCGGAATGCCGATCATCGCCCAGCGCGGAGGCGCGCAGGCCCACGAACGGGGACGCACTGGTGATCTCGTAGCGGATCAGGTCCTCCTCCCCCAGGTATTGACCCTGGAGCGCCGCCGGGAGCTTGCTGAGATCGCGCGAGAACGACTTCGCCGTTCGCTCCGGCAGCAGTCGCGGCCCGAGCAGCACGCTCACCAGCACGGTGCCGATCAGCAGCGGCACGCCGACAATTGCGATCTCGAAGAACCCGATCGGACCCGAGCCGGCCTCGTCGGCGGCCGCCGACACCAGCAGGCTGACTGGCGAGCCGGTCAGCACCAGCAACGCACCCGCATGTGCGGCGAAGGCGGCCGGCATGAGCATCTTCGACGGCGCCTCGCCCATCCGCACCGCGAGCACGACGACCATCGGGTACAGTGCCGCGACCGCGCCGTTCGGCGTGATCAGCGCCGACAGCACCGCCACTGCGAGCATCGTCAGCACCATCATCCTGACCCGGCTGCCGCCGGAGTGCTTGATCACCAGCTGTCCGGCCCATGTCGTGACACCGGCGGCATCGAGACCCTCCGCGACCACGAACAGCGCCGCGATCAGGATCACGGTCGGGCTCGCAAAGCCCGCGAGCGCTTCCTCGAGTGTCACGACGTCGGTCGCCCAAAGTGCCAGCGCGACACCAAGCGCGACGATGCCGACAGGAAGGCGATTCCAGACGAACACCACCACGGCGGCCGCCAGGATGATCAGGATGATGGTTTGATCACTCACGAACGCGCCTTCCGAAACCCGCCGGCGCTCACGTATTCATCACGCCCGGTGGGTCGTTCCGCTAGAAGTCCACGGGGTAGCCCGGCCCCCACGGGATGCCGAGGAGGAACCAGACCACGAACAGGACGATCCAGATGATGCCCATGATCAGCGCATACGGAATCATGAGGGAGATGATCGTGCCGATGCCGGCGTCCTTCCGGTAGCGCTGCGCCACGGTCACGATGAACGGGAAATACACCATCAGCGGCGTGAGCGTGTTCACCGGCGAGTCGCCGATGCGGTAGGCGGCGAGCAAGGTCTGCGGCGCCACGTCGAGGCGGATGAAAATTGGGACGAAGATCGGCGCGAAGATAGCCCACGCCGGGATCGCGCCCGGAATGATGAAGTCCAGCAAGAGGATGACGATGATAAACCCGACCAGCAGCGGAACCGCCGAAATGTCGGCGCGCTCCAGCAGGTCAGCCATCGCGATCGCGATCACCGGGGGCATGTGCGTGTAATTGAAGTAGGCGATGAACTGCGCGATCATCAGGAACATCAGCACCAGACCGCCCAGGCTGCCGAAGGTCTTCGAGATCGACGCGATCACGTCGTCGGCACTTTTCACCGTTCCCGCGCCGACACCGTAGCAGACGCCCGAGACCAGGAAGAAGAGCGCGATGATGAACAGCAGGCTGTCCATGAAGGGCGTGTTGCCGATGATGTCGCCGGTTTCAGGGTCACGCAGCGGCGCGTCCGGCAGCGCCGTCGCGAGCACCACGATCGCCAGCACCGCGAGAAATCCAAAGAGTGCGAATCGAAGTCCTCGCGCCTCGGCGGCTTGCTCCTCGGGGGTCTGCTCCTCGGCGGCCTCAACCCCCTCCTCCTCGGCGGGATTCCACGGCCCGAGTCGCGGCTCGATCATCCGTTCCGTGATCACCGTCGCCACGACGCACAGGACGAGCAGGGAGACAACCGAGAAGTAGTAGTTGCTGACGACGGTAAGTGTCTCGGCATCGGTGGTACCGATCGCCTCGTTGGCGATCTCGGTCAGCATCGCGTCGATCGGCTGCGGGATGATGTTGACCGCGAAGGTGGCCGCCACGCCGGCGAAGCCTGCCGCCATGCCGGCGATCGGATGGCGCCCGAGGGTGTGAAACGCAACCGCGGCCAGCGGGATCAGGATCAGGTAGCCGGCGTCCGACGCGACGCTGGAAAGCGCGCCCACGAAAATGATCAGGAACGTGATCAACTGGCGCGGGGCCGCGGCCACGAGCTTGCGGATCAGCGCGTCCATCAGCCCGGCGCCCTCGGCCGCGCCCGCACCCATCATCGCGATGAATGTCACGGCGATCACGCTGAACCCGGCGAAGTTCGAGACGAACGACGTGAAGATGAAGCGGATACCGTCGACGTTCAGGAGTCCCTGAACCGAGATCGTCACCTCGTGAATCTCAAAGTGCTCGTCGGCTTCATCGGGGTAGTACTGTCCCTCGATGACGGGAGCGGTGGTGTCCTCGTAGTAGTCCGGCAGGACTTCAACCGGAACCGGCTCGGCGATCGTTTCGGTGACGCTGACGTCCAGCCAGTCGAGCACCTGCGAGACGATGATGATGAAGATGATCAGGTAGAGGAACATCAGCACCGGGTTCGGCACCTTGTTCCCCACTCGCTCGACCCCGTCAAGCATTCGTTCCGAGAGTGACCGATCCGCTGTCGCCGCCATCGCCATGACCGATCTCCTTCTCGAATGGATCAGCCGATTCGTGAGGGACCCGATCGTTGACGCGGTGGGGCTATTGCTCGCCCCAGAGCCCGGCCAGCGTGATGCACACCTGCGTCGCCTTCGCCATGTCCTGAACGCTGATCCACTCCAGCGGCCCGTGGATGTTCTGCATGCCGGTGAAGAGGTTCGGGGTTGGCACACCCAGCTCCGTGAGTCGGGAGCCATCGGTGCCACCGCGCGTCGGCGTCGAGAAGGGCTCGATGCCGTTCTGGCGGCACGCCTCGCGCGCCAGCTCGACCGGACGCATGTCGTTTTCGAGCCAGTAGCGCATGTTGCGATACTGCGGCGTGATCTCGCAGGTGATCGTCGCCCGCGGCTCGGTCGCCGCAACCGCATTGCAAACCTGCGTCAGCAGGGCGCCGTGGGCGGCAAGCAGGTCGTCGTCGAAGTCGCGCAAGATGAAATCGATCTCGGCCGTCGCTGCCGTGCCGCTCATCCGGTAGGCGTGGAGGAAGCCCTGACGATCGTCGGTGGTTTCCGGCGTCAGGGTCGCGTGCGGCAGCGTCATGATGATTTTCGATGCGAGATGCAGCGCGTTGACCAGCTCGTCCTTTGCCTGGCCGGGATGGATGGAGACGCCGTCGATGCGCACCACCGCCCGGTCGGCCGAAAAGGTCTCGTAGACAACCTCGCCGACCTCGGCGCCATCGAGCGTGTAGGCGAATTCGGCCTTCAGGTCGCCGGGAAGAGACGGGTGCACGCCGCGGCCGATCTCCTCGTCCGGCGTGAAGCAAATGCGGATCTGTCCGTGCGGTATTTGGCGATTCCCAAGCAGGTGGCGCGCCATCGCCATGATGATCGCGACACCGGCCTTGTCGTCCGCGCCGAGCAGGGTGGCGCCGCTGGCGGTGACGATGTCATCACCGATCTTCGAGGCGAGGTATGGAGAATGCTCGGCCGAGAGCACCTGGGTGGGGTCGTCGGGCAGGACGATATCGCTGCCATCCCATGCCCGGTGGACGATCGGCTTGACCCCTGTGGCGTTGAACCCGGGCGCCGTGTCGACGTGGGCGAGGAACGCGATCGTCGGCACCTTGCGATCGACCGTCGCCGGAATCGTCGCCAGCACGGCGCCATAGTCGGTCAGGGTGACGTCCTCGGCGCCGATCTCGGCCAGCTCGTCAACCAGCAGCCGTTGCAGGTCGAGCTGAATCGCCGTGCTCGGCGTGGTGTCGGAGCTCTCATCGCTTTGGGTGT
>CBFGRG010000288.1:0-4926 GCA_965651105.1 uncultured bacterium
ATAGATG
Organism: uncultured bacterium; assembly: GCA_965651105.1. Taxonomy (GTDB): domain Bacteria; phylum Chloroflexota; class Chloroflexia; order Thermomicrobiales; family UBA6265; genus JACCVC01. The sequence continues at coordinate 8 of CBFGRG010000288.1, forward strand.
CGCTGGAGCATCGGCCGGCGCTCGTCGCCGCGCCAGTAGGCGCCGGCGACGCTTTGGAGCTTGAAAGGGCCGATTTTCTTTGTCGTCTCGACGTGCGGGCCCTTGCACAGGTCCAGGAACTTGCCCTGCCGGTACGTCGAGATCGTCGCGTCCTCGGGCAGTTCGTTGATGATCTCGACCTTGTAGGGATTGTCGGCAAAGATCTCGAGCGCTTCCTCGCGCGACACTTCGTTCCGCTCGAACCGCTCGTTGGCCTTTCGCAGCTTGCGCATCCGGGACTCGATCTCGGCGAGGTCGTCCGGTGTGAGTGGGCGGGGGAGGTCGAAGTCGTAGTAGAAGCCGTTGTCGATCGCCGGACCGATACCGAACTTCGCGTCCGGGAAGATCTCCTGGACGGCCTCGGCCATCAGGTGGGCGGCGGAGTGCCGCATCCGGGCGAGCTCGTATTCGCGCGTGTTCTCGGGGTCGACGGCGATGTCCATGTCTTCGATGACAGCGTCGTTGCTGGCCATGATGTTTCTCCTATGAAGCTCGACCGCTCGGCGGTTGCCGGACCGGCACAGGACCGATTCTTGCGGATTGGTTTGGACGCAAAAAACCGACGTCCCACCAAAGGGACGCCGGGTTGGCGTGGTTCCACCCTCATTCCGATCACGTCGCATCGACGATGATCGCTTGTGGTGCCCGGTAACGGGGGCGTCCGGAGCGCGCTAGTGCCGCCGGGGCGGGTTCACGGCTCGGCTCGTGGATGGTTTTCAGCCTGTGGCTCGCCGGTCACTCGCACCAACCGTGACCTCTCTGGGGCAGCCGGGCAGGCCTACTCGTTCCAGTCATCGCCGGACTCGATATGCATCGAGTGTATCCCTCGCGTCAGGTCGCGTCAACGGGCCTCGCACGACCGAATGGCCAGCGAGTGTAGGCGAAAGCTCCCCGCGCGCCGAGGATCAGTACCATGCTCAGCAAGGAGATGGGGAGGGCTTCGCGACCGACACCCTGCGCGATGTCGTGGGCGATAGTGACCTCCGGGGCCGGGATGTCCGGCTCGGGAAGCGGTGCGCCGGCGATGGCGACATCGGATGCGGCCGATCGCTGCATCTCTGCGATTGAAGGGTCGTGCCAGACAACCGCGTCGCCGGCCCAGCTCTCGACGGTGCTTTGATCCTGACTGAATCCGAACTCGAGCAGCACGCGGTTGTCGTCGTACCAGTCGTCCGGAGCGATGCCGTCGAGGGTGACGGCGATCATCCGGCGCTCGCCCTGCTCCGCGACTTCCACCAGGCACCAGCCTGCATCGTCGTCATAGCCGGTCTTGCCGCCGATCAACGGGCTGTAGCTGCCCATCAGCTTGTTCGTGTTGGTGATCGTCAGCGCGCCATTGGACGTGGTGTAGCGCTGGGTCGAGATCGCATCGACGATCAGCGGAAATTCCAAGGCGTGCTGCATCATCGCGGCGACATCCCACGCCGTGGAGTGGTGACCAGGCACGCCCCAGCCTGACGGCGTGATCAGGTTGGTGTCGGTGAGCCCCATGTCCCTGACGCGCTGGTTGAGCAGGTCCATGAACCGCGCGACCGCTTCTTCCGGGTCCTCGCCTTCCTGATGGCCACCGAGGGCGCGGGCGATGGCGTGCGCGGCGTCGTTGCCCGAGGGCAGCAACATGCCGTAGATGAGGTCCTCGAGCGTGTACGTTTCGCCGGGACCGAGCCCCATGCTGGTCGATTCGGCGCCGACCACGTCGGACGCATCGGTGGTGATGACCGTATTCGGCGAAGCCATCTCGAGTGCCTGCACCGCGGTGAAGACCTTTGTCAGGCTCGCGATGGGGACCTGCTCGCGGGCGCCCTTCTGTGCGTACACCTGCCCGGTTTGGCCATCGATGACGATGTAACGCTTCGAGTTGATTTCGAGCTGCGGCGCTTCCTGCGCAGAGACTCCCACCGGTGGTGGCAGCGTCAGCAACGCGACGATGAAGAGGAGCACGATGCGCATGGGCCGATGGCTGTCCTCGTGGGTGGTGCCGGAAGCCAAACGAAGAGAGCCGGCGCCTCGCGTGAGGGCCGGCTCTGTGGCGGTGGGCGATACTGGACTCGAACCAGTGACCTCCACGATGTCAACGTGGCGCTCTAGCCAGCTGAGCTAATCGCCCGACAGCAAGCGAAGTATATCCGGCGCGCGGATACCGGTCAAGCGACCTGTGGGACAGGGGATAACACTCGCCAAACCGCCGCCACACCGTTCGACGAGGGGTATGCGGACGTCGATACTCGGCCATCGCGTCGTGAGAATTGACGCCGTGATCGGCCCAGATCGTTGTCGTCCATCGTGATGTACAGCATGGTCGGCGTGGACGAAGCCCTCCATCTCGTCAGTCACCATCCCGCCGCGCTGCATCACCTCGGGAGTCACCTTCGGTTGCGGGAACTCGGTTCACCTCGTCGATCTGGCGATGCGACAGTCAGGACTCCATCACCTCCCGCATCAGGTGGTCTCGCCGCCAGACGACGACCATCAGCCCAACGTTGAGGGTCGCGAGCACCAGAAACCCGAGACCGTCCCAGAAGACGGCGTGGGTCGGTCCTTGCGTCAGGTCCGTTGCAGCCTGACGCAGCAGACCCGCCAGCACGGGCAGGCCGAAAACCACCAATCCCGCAAGCAGGACCAGAACCGCCAGGAAATGAAAGCCGGCATACCAGCGAATGATGCGGAGCTCCCGAACCGGGACCTGGCTGAGATCGTAGGGGCCGGGGCGCCCCAGGATGCGGTGCCCCAGGTTGACCAGCCAGTGGCGCGAGTCTTCCATCAAGTTGCCCAGGCGGAGCCAGTTGACGAGGACGAGATAGCCATCCGTACGCAAGAAGAAGGCGCATTGAAACATGACACCCATCAGGGCAAGGTACGCGAGCGCTGCCACCAGGCTCGATTGGATGCCGGCCAACCGCAGGAGCGAGCAGGCCAGGACCACGGTCATGTCCCAGGTCACTCCAGCGAGATACGGGCCATATCGCCGGTGATGGGGTAACGCGCGCACCGTCGTCAGATCGGTTTGCGCCACCAGGAAGTACAGGCGGTGGCCGATGCTCAGGGAGCTGTCACATCCATGTGCCCGCGCCACCACCACATGGGCCAACTCGTGCAGAGACAGCAATCCCCACCCCAGTATCGCCAGGGCGATGATGTTTGCCGTCATTCTCGGGAAAATCACGGCGTCCGAGAGGGCGGGCCGCACCTCCGGTCGGAGCAGGAACAGGGTCGGAACCGTCAGCCAGATCGTCAGGTAGCAGAGGAGCATGGGCCGGGATATCAGCCACCTGACGCGCTCGGCTGGCAGATCGGCCAGCACCTGCCAGCCGCGTTTCCGAGTCCTGCCAGTGGGCATGTCCGCGATGTCCGTCACGGCGCGGCCGTCTATGGCCTGCACGAACCCGCAGGCCGCCAACCCAGCAAGGAAGTCCTCCACGTCGGGCGGCTCACCGTACCGCTCCGCAAATGCCTCCTTTACCTTGCCGAGGGGCAGTCCCGACCGGAGCCATCCAATGAGATCCAGACCTTCGGGCGGCACGCTGATGAAGACGCCGGTGTCCGCACGGCCAACTTCGTGCTCTCCGTCGCGCCCACGCACGATGGAGAGCGGGTGTAGCGCAACCTGAACGCGGTCATTCAAGATGGTGTGGTCCATGCAGACCTCTCCGCGGGCTCGGCGTGCTCCGCATCGCCGGCGTTCCACGAAACCACCGACCGGTCGGCGTCCCGTCCGGTACCGCAGGTGGGGCAGGCATCGGTGTAGCGCGGCCACGTTGTGAGCGTGGTGAGTGCCCCGGACTCAAAATCAAACTCCACCTGCCTGGCGACGGACTGGGGCTCACAATAGCCCGTCAGCAACCGGACGGCCTCATCGGCGATCAATCCACAGAGCCGCGCAATGTGGGGTACGAACGCGATCGTCGGCGGGTTGAAGTTGGATTCCTGGAATCCGCGAAATTGCGAGATGAAGTGTTCGTCGTGCATGGAGTAGTGGAGATGCAGGCAGTCCACGCAGCCGGATTCATAGGGCAGGACGCTGAACATCCGTCCGCTGGTGAGCTGCGAGAACCCGTAGAGACAGGGAACACCCTCCAGGAGACACGCCCGATTCACCCGCATCTGCGCAATGAACGGTGGCTCATCGATGGCACAGATGACCAGGTCAGCACCGCGCACGATCGGCCGGGCATCTTCCGCGCTTTCGATTTTCCTGGTGATCGTGGTCAGATCAACGAGCGCGTTCGTCTCCCTGATCACCTGTGCGGCTGCGTCGGTCTTGAACCGACCGATATCGGCTTCACGATAGAGCAGTTGCCGGTTGAGGTTCGTCAGCTCGACCCGGTCGTAGTCCACCGCCACGATCTTGCCGATACCTGCGGCACTGAGGAGGGGCAAGAGGTGAGAACCGCCGCCGCCCAGCCCGAGGAGCACGACCGTGGCGTTGCGAAGCGTGTCCTGATGGGTCGCCCGGTCAGCCGAGAACCTCCCATAATGGCTGAAATAGTTGACGTTCCCGACGAACCGATGGAGATCGCTGTCGCCGTCGTCGTACGCCGTTGGCCGCGCATCCTCGAGGAATCCCGCGTCATCGAGCATGACGATCCCCTGCTCGATGTCGTCCGCGGAGAGCATCGGGAACTGGCCACGCATTGCTGCGACTACAGCTGCTACATCAAGGGTACCGTCGAGGAGATGCACCAGTGCCCAGAGCTGACCCTCGGGATCATCGATCTCGGCGGTGATGCCGAATTGGGCGCCGATGCGGAAGGTGGTGTCCGTCACCCGGTAGACGGGATAGATGGGCTTGAGGCGAGGGGTGGCATCGTGCCGAAATGCCTGCATGGAGCGACCTCCTGGTTTGTGAGCAGCGAGATCCTGGTGCGACGCAAGTACGCTGA